>QQUD01000501.1 GCA_008501785.1 Chloroflexota bacterium | reverse complement strand
TGGCGGAATGTTGTACAATTTGCTTGATCAAGAGGTTGCTCCAGAATTAAGATTTTGGTCTGTCAACCGCAATCTTATTGGATCAGCCTCTTGTTTTCCACCTTACGCCATTTTCGCCAGACTCCAGTTTACTTGTCTGGCAAAAGGTACGTATTGTGTTTTTTGTGAATCTTACTTTGTGGCAAGGGTTGCTGCTATTTGGGGGTGCTGCGGTTGTGATATTTTTGGTCGCCGAGCATTTCCTCAATAAAAATCGAGACTAGCTATTTACCCCATTGGTACTATGGTCCCAATGGGGTGATTGTGCCTTGTCGAAACGGCCGTTTCGATTTATATTCAAATTGTCACCCGAGAAGTACCCGAACCTAACGTTCCAGTCAGCTAGATTCCTGGTTGATTTTTAGTTTTGTCTCCCAATTTGCCAGCACTTTGGCCTAGCATTCTTCCCAATTATTGTTTGATTAAAACGTTGTATATTTGTCTTAAGCTATTGGATTGTTGTTAAATCTGTCTAATTTGTATCAGGAGGGAAACGGCCGTTTGGCGGTTTTCAATCTCAAAGGGAGAAAGTTGTAATGAAACAAGCATTGTCTCAAAACGGTGAGATAATCAACGCTTCCCCAGAAGCCCCAAAACAAGCCATTTGCCCTTATTGCCAGGGGGCAGTCATGCTGCGGCATCGCAGTTTGATGAACAACGGTGAGCCAAGCTACTATTGGCGACATTTAAACAATCGCAATCGTACCTGCAAGGCTCGCACCAACCTGATCCAATTCCACATACCCAATCGGTCACTTTACAACCGTAACAGCAATCCACTCTAACCCATCAATCGATTTTTGGGCATGGTTCATTTTGACTCAAAGCTATCTATACAAGTAGAACGATTTTGCAAATCGTTCTCTGGGCGATTTACAAAATCGCCTTACAATTCGTTAAGCAAGTTTCTTCGGTTTCTGAACCATGCCGATTTTTCAACTGATTAGCTATCTTGCAATTAATTATAAGTGTAACCATTCAGGTGCGACGCACTTTTCCCAGAGTAATGCACCACAACAGTGCCGTTTGCAAGTGTGTCACACCTCTTGGACTGATCACTTACTTGACAAAAGGTGTCAACTATAAAATGTATCCTTTTAATGTATCAGTAAAGTGCTGAACATGAAAAGGATATGTCTATGTCACAATTCAACCTCAAATCAAATTATGTACCAACCGGCGATCAGCCACAGGCAATCGAGAAGTTAACGGCCGGATTACACGAAGGGCATTGGCAGCAGGTGCTGTTAGGTGCTACCGGAACCGGCAAAACATTTACAATTGCCAATGTGATTGCCGAGACACAGCGGCCCACACTCATCCTTGCTCACAATAAAACTTTGGCAGCACAGCTCTATTCTGAGTTCAAGCAGTTTTTCCCTGAGAATGCGGTTAGCTATTACGTTAGTTATTATGATTACTACCAGCCAGAAGCGTATATTCCCCGTACAGATACCTACATCGAAAAGACTACTCAAATCAATGCCGAAATTGAGCGGATGCGGGCCACGGCAACGCAATCTTTGTCAACGCGACGAGATGTAATTGTGGTTGCCAGTGTGAGCGCAATTTATGCGATGGGTGATCCGGTTGCGTATGATCGAGCGAAGGTAGCGCTCACTGTTGGCGAAACACGGCAGCGAAACAAGGTGCTGCGTTATCTGATTGCGATTCAATATGAGCGCAATGATTTGGACCTGGCCTATGGCAAGTTTCGCGTGCGGGGCGATGTGCTTGAAGTGCAGCCGACGTACAGTGAAAATGCGATCCGCATCACGTTTTGGGGAGATGAGATTGAGCAGATTAGCGAAATCAATCCGTTGACTGGTGAAATTATGGCGAATCATGAGACGATTACGATTCATCCCACAAAGAACTTTTTGCCGATGGAGGAACAGATTGAGCAGGGGATTGAAAGCATTGAGGCTGAGTTGGCCGACTATCTGGCGGAGTTGAATCAGAAAAACTTGCTGCTGGAAGCGCAGCGGATTCAACAGCGAACGAATTATGATATGGAAATGCTGCGTGAATTGGGCTATTGTCAAGGGATTGAAAATTACGGCATTCATTTTCAACCGAATCGGCAGTCTGGTGAATCGCCGTGGACATTGCTGGATTATTTTCCTGATGATTTTTTGTTGGTGATTGATGAAAGCCACATGACGATTCCACAGGTGCGTGCGATGTACCGTGGGGATCGGAGTCGCAAGCAAACATTGGTGGACTATGGATTTCGGCTGCCGAGCGCGTTGGATAATCGGCCGATTACGTTTGACGAATTTGAGGAGCGCGCTTATCAGGTGATTCACACGACGGCAACGCCGGGACCGTATGAAAATGAACATGGCGAACAGGTGGTGCAGCAGATTATTCGGCCAACAGGTTTGCTTGATCCGGAAATTTGTGTGCGACCAATTAAGGGACAGGTTGATGATTTGCTGTTTGAGGTGAAGCGGCGCATTGAACGGGGGCAGCGAGCGCTGATTACGACGCTGACTAAACGGATGGCAGAAGATTTGGCAGATTATTTGCAGGAAATGGATTTGCAGGTGCATTATTTGCACAGTGATGTGGATACGTTTGAGCGGGTGGAGATTTTGCAGGATTTGCGAGCTGGCGTGTATGACGCTGTGGTGGGGATTAACTTGCTGCGGGAGGGATTGGACTTGCCGGAGGTGTCGCTGGTGGCGATTTTGGACGCAGACAAGGAAGGATTTTTGCGATCTGAAACGGCGCTGATTCAAACGATTGGGCGGGCGGCGCGGCATGTGGACGGGCAGGTGATCATGTATGCGGATCGGGTTACGAATTCGATGCAGCGGGCGATTGATGAGACGAACCGGCGACGTGACGTGCAGCAGGCTTACAATGAGAAACATGGGATTGTGCCGCAGACGATTATGAAGGAGATGGTGGAGATGCTGCCGGTGGTTGAGGGTGAGGAGGTGGGGGAAACGGCCGTTTCCCTCAATGCAGGCGTTTCCGAACCAACTCCCACATACGAAACCATCGATCAATTTGCCGAAATTGAACAGCTTGAAGCCGAAATGAAAACGGCCGCTGCTGCGCTCGAATTTGAACGGGCGGCTCAACTACGGGACCAGATCGTTTCTCTGCGTACACAACAAAGGGTTGAGGTGGTTGTTTAGAAGCAGCTTTTTTACCACGGACAGAAAGAACCACGGACGGAAGAGAATCAAGATTTTGTCTGTGGTTTCTTTTGTTTGTGTGAATCAAATAATGACGAGGAGAAAATGATGCAGTCGAATGATGATGTGCTGTTTGCGGTAAGTACGGGAGAGGTGGAAAATACGGGTCTGAATGAGATTGCATTAGGTACCTTTGCGTCGGAAGTGGCCTGGGACGCGGTTTTGAGTGTGCCAACGGCCGTTTTGAGGTGATATGAGCGAACAAAAACGATTTAAATTGTATTTTGATGAGGAGATGGCGAGGCAATTAGGTCGCGGGATTGAAGGGGTGTATGAGGGGTTTGAAACGGCCGTTTTCGTCAACCAAATCACGCCGCAACTGTCACCACTAGAGCTGAAGGCGCGGGTGGCTGTTTTCTCAAAAGCAATGCGTACACATTTGCCGCCAGATTATCCTGATGCGGTCAAGATTTTACTCGCTATCTTACGGGATGAGCTGGCCGAAGAAGAAGGTATGTTTAACGATGGCTGGTTTTTGATGCCGGTGGCTCATTTTGTGGAGATGTATGGCCTGGACCATTTTGATGAGTCGATGGCAGCCATGTACGAGATTACAAAACGGCATACGGCTGAGTTTGCGATACGGCCGTTTATTACCAAATACCCTGATCGCGTCTTATCCATTTTGCATAATTGGACGGCGGACCCTAGTCCACACGTGCGCCGGTTAGTGAGCGAAGGTACACGTCCACGTTTGCCTTGGGCGGGGCGGCTGTATGAATTTATCGAAGACCCAAATCCAACACTGGCGCTGCTAGAAAAGCTGCAAAATGACCCATCCGAATATGTGCGGCGTTCGGTAGCCAATCATTTGAACGACATTGCCAAAGATCATCCTGATTTGGTGGTGGAAACGTGTCGCCGCTGGCAGGTAAATGCCAGCAAAGGGACGCAGTGGATTATTCGTCATGCGCTGCGTTCGCTGGTGAAGCAAGGACATGATGGGGCGCTGGAAATTTTGGGTTATGGTGCGCCAGCGATTGCTCTCGAATTGTTCGCAATTTCACCGGTGGCAATTCAAATGGGCGAGGTGTTTACGCTTGATTTCACGATATGCAGCACGTCAGATAAGCCACAAAACTTAGTGATAGACTATGTGGTGCATTTTGTGAAGGCGAATGGGTCGACGAGCGGCAAGGTGTTTAAGTGGAAAACGGCCGTTTTATCCCCCCATGACACATTATCTGCCCAAAAAACACATCGCATCAAACCCATCACCACACGTCGTTACTATCCTGGCGACCATCGCGTCGAATTGCAAATCAATGGACGGCCGTTTGGCACTGCCCAATTTCAATTAATGATTGAGGAACAGCATGATTGACCTAAAAACATTGCAAAACTACCTTCTAGAAAAACAAGGAAGTGTCGAAGAAACGCCATTTGGGCCACAAGCCTTGGTTTATAAAGTAATGGGCAAAATGTTTGCCTTGGTAGCTTGGGAAGAAAATCCGCTAACAATTTCACTTAAATGTGACCCTAATGAAGCTTTATTCCTGCGTGATCTCTATCAAGCCGTCATTCCTGGCTATCATATGAACAAACGTCATTGGAATACGGTGACGATTGACGGCACCATTCCCGATCTTGAGTTTTGGCGGATGATCGATGATTCGTACAAATTAGTTGTTCGTGGTTTAAAAAAGGCCGAGCGAGAGATATTGAATAGGCCATCTGGACAATAATTTATTTGCCGCGATCCTAAGCAATTAAAACTACTAACCACTTGCAACGCACTTTTATGAAAGTGTGTTGCAATGCATGATTTGTAAAAATAGTTAGCCACATTTTCCTTATCCCCATTGTTTTTATTCAATTTCCAACGCCAATTGTGAATCATTTCACGAACAGTGACATTTGTCATGGATTGTATAGAAGATTGTCATTGAATAAGATCATTTCACTTTTGCATACTTAAAAAGAGTGATTTATTCGCATTGATTTATGAACTTGATGTTTGTTATCAACTAGATCCGTTGCACCTTGCTATCGTGACTTGACCCAGCTCAAGACCCACAATATACATCATAACCTTGTCAATTAATGAGGTTACCACATGGGAAATTACAACAATATTGATCATGTTTTAGTAAGATATCCAAAACATGATCGGGGTTATTTGATTCCTATTTTACAAGATGTACAGCAATTTTATGGCTTTATATCCTCAGAGGTAGTTGATGAAGTAGAACTGTTTACCGGTGTTGCTGCCGGTGAAATCTTTGGTGTGGCCTCTTTTTACTCTCAATTTCGTTTTAGCAAACCGGGCAAACACATGATTAAAGTGTGTTTGGGAACTGCCTGTCATGTGCGTGGCAGCAGCCGAATACTAGAGTTGATAGAATATCAACTCAACATTAAGGCTGGCGAAACCACGCCCAATGCGCAGTTTAGTTTAGAGCATGTCGCTTGTTTTGGCTGCTGTGCCCTGGCTCCGGTAATTATGGTAAACAAAGATGTTCACGGCCGTATGAGTTCCCCCAAAGGACAGAAGCTAATTAAGAAGTATGAGGATTAATCATGGTCAAAATTGGTGAAAAGGGGCTGAAGGCATTTGCCGATTGGCAATCCTTGGAACAAGTGGAGCGCCCCCAAATACGGGTTGGAACAGCTACTTGTGGTCAGGCTGCTGGTGCTTTGGATACTATTGCTGCTTTTAAAAAACAGCAGGCGAAGCATGATTTAGATTTTCTGATTATAGAAGTCGGCTGCATTGGAACATGTTATCTAGAACCAGTCGTTATTATCGATAAACCGGGGCAACCGTCTATTTTATATGGCAATGTAAATGCCAGAGCTGTCAAACGGCTAACCCATGACTGGCTTTTGGGTGAGAATCCTTGCGCTGATTTGGCTATCGGCACCTTGGGTGATCAACCGCTAAATGGGATTCCTACCTTATCAACACATCCGATGCTCGGAACAACGCGTATTATTTTGCGGAATTGTGGCGTCATAGACCCTACGAATTTCGAGCATTGTCTGGCGCATGGTGGCTACCAAGGGTTTGAACGTGCGATAGGCATGACTCCTCAACAAGTCGTAGACGAGGTCAAAAAAGCTGGATTGCGTGGTCGGGGGGGAGCTGGTTTTCCAACGGCCGTTAAGTGGCAAATTTGCCGTGATCAACCTGGCGAAAAAAAATATTTCATATGTAACGCCGATGAAGGCGACCCCGGCGCTTTTATGAATCGTTCATTGATTGAAGGCGATCCACATGCACTGCTAGAAGGTTTGTTGATTGGCGGTTATGCAATGGGCGCGATTGAAGCCTACATCTATATTCGAGCTGAGTACCCCTTGGCGGTTGAACGGCTCAGACTTGGCATCCAGCAGATGCGAGAGGCTGGTTTATTAGGTAAAAACATCCAGGATTCTGGTTTTGATTTTGATATAAAAATTAGAGAAGGGGCTGGCGCATTTGTCTGCGGCGAGGAAACCGCATTAATCGGTTCGATTGAAGGTCGGCGTGGTATGCCTCGAAACAGACCCCCTTTCCCGGCTGTTTCCGGATTGTGGGACAGCCCTACGATTATCAACAATGTAGAAACCATTTCCACCATCCCCGCCATCATGCGTATGAGTGCCGATGCATATGCCAAACACGGCACAGAAATGAGCAAGGGCACTAAAACATTTGCCTTGGCAGGCAAAGTTAAAAACACTGGTCTAGTTGAAGTTCCTTTGGGTACAACCTTGCAGCAAATCGTCTTTGATATTGGTGGTGGCATATTAGAAGACAAAGCTATCAAGGCTGTTCAAACGGGTGGTCCATCTGGTGGCTGTGTGCCGGTCGAATCCTTGGAGATTGGGGTCGATTATGAATCACTGACCGCAGCTGGAACCATTATGGGATCCGGTGGAATTATTGTGATGGATGAAGCCACCTGTATGGTCGATGTGGCCCATTACTTCCTGTCGTTTATTCAAAGTGAATCATGTGGTAAATGCCCGCCTTGCCGTGTCGGAACCAGGCAAATGTTGTGGATATTGGAACGTATTAAATCTGGTCAGGCAGAATTGGCCGATATCAACCGCCTTGAGACTCTGGCCCAGACAATTAAATCTGGATCATTGTGTGGCCTTGGCCAAACTGCCCCAAACCCGGTTTTGACCACTCTGCGCTATTTTCGCGATGAATACGAATCCCACATCAAAGATCATCATTGTCCGGCTGGCGTGTGCCCCGATTTAATTACTTATGAAATCATCGACACATGTAATGGTTGCACCTTGTGCGTGCGAATATGTCCTGTTGATGGAATTTCTGGTGAAAAGAAACAGAAGCATGTAATTGATCCCCAAGCATGTATTCGATGTGGTGCCTGTTACGAAAGCTGCAAATACAACGCAATTGTTGTGTATTGAGGTACACCGGAGGAATGAAGAAGATGAGTGTATCAATAATTATCAATGAAATAAAAATTGAGGCTGAAACAGGCATGACAGTTCTTGAAGCTGCCAGAGCAAACGACATCTATATCCCGACCCTGTGTCATGCTCCCAAGTTATCCCCTGCCGGTGCTTGTCGTATGTGTACGGTGGAAATTGATAATATGCGTGGGTTTCCCACCGCTTGTACGGTTCCCATTTCTGAAAACATGGTTGTGCATACCGAAACCGAAACCGTACAAAGTTTGCGGCGAGAAGTTTTGTCACTAATTTTATCTGAGCATCCCTATACCTGCCTTGTTTGTAATGCCGAATGTGGCGCATTACATTCGGGGACGATTCGTAAAGCAGCTGTAACCACAGGCTGCCAATATTGCCCTTCCAATGGTCAGTGCGAAGTTCAGGGTTTAGTTGATTATTTGGGCATAGATGACATTCCCTATCCCATTACTTATCGTGGCTTACCGGTTGAAAAAGACGACCCATTCTTTGACCGAGATTATAATCTTTGCATTTTATGTGGACGCTGTATTCGAGCTTGCCAGGAAATTCGGCATAATGGGGTGTTGGCGTTTGTGCAGCGGGGCAGTGACACGATTGTCGGTACTGCCTTTAACCGCTCTCATGTGGATATGGGCTGCCAATTTTGCGGTGCATGTGTCGATGTCTGCCCTACCGGTTCGTTAGCTGACAAACGAGGAAAATGGGAAGGTGTACATACTAATTCTGTATCAAGCGTTTGCCCCTATTGTTCTGTTGGTTGTGCTGTAAATGTGCAAACTAAGGACGGAAATGTTATTCGTGCAGTAGGGGACAATGAGGGTCCTGCTAATGATGGTCAACTTTGTGTTCGCGGCCGTTTTGGTATGGTCGATGTGATCCACGATTTAACCCGTCTCAAAAGTCCGCTTATAAGACGCGGAAACCGGTTGGCAGAAGCTTCGTGGGATGAAGCATTGGATGTGGTGGCAAAAAAGCTGGGTAAGTATCAGGGTGATGAGGTTGCTGTTGTGGCTGCTGCTGCTGAGACCAACGAGACAAGCTATGCATTGCAAAAGTTTGCTCGCACTTCTCTCAACACGAATAACATCGCTCTGACCGCTGCTTTTCCAGAACACGAGAACAGTGGAGCATTGCTCGACACGCTCAAAAACATTGATGGTTCAACGATACGAGATGTACGGGATGCGGCTTGTATTTTGGTTATTGGTACGAATCCCTTTGAATCACATCCTATCTTGGGTCTGGAAATCCGCCATGCTTTGACCAATGGGGCGGAGCTAATAACAATTGATGCACGTCAAACTGAGTTGGCGAATCAATCATCTTTGTCGCTACAACCGCAGATTGGCACTGACCATATTTTGTTGGCAGGCATGATTAAGAGCCTTCTTGATGAAGGTCTGGTGGCTGGTAATGAGAATTTAGCGAGGTATCCTGAACTGTCGCAACTTGATTTGGGAATAATTATTAGCAAAACAGGTGTATCGCATCAAGCGCTTGCTCATGCCGCAAAAAGATTAGCTGAAAATCAGGGACAAAAGACTATCATTATCTACGGTTCGGGAATCACCCATTATCCAAGTGCTGTGGATACGATTAAGGCTATTCAAAGTTTAGCATTTTTGTTGGGGGGTGAAACGGCCGTTATGCCCATAACCGGCGAAGGTAACTTTGTAGGTGTGCATGATATGGGGGTTCATCCCGCAATACTTCCCGGTTATCGGTCACTCGCTAACGAGGAAGACCGTGTGTTGTTTGAAACTGCGTGGGGTGTCCCTCTTAATCGAGAATCTGGACGTAGTTATGAGGAAATTTTGGATGGAATCCGTCAAGGTGACATTAAATCCCTTTATTTAGCGGGTGAAGTTCCTCTGCTATCTGAGTTGGCTGAACTGGAGTTTTTGGTTGTACAAGATATTGTCAGCACTGAAAACCTACAGTATGCCGATATTGTATTGCCAGCTACCACATTTGCTGAAATGGACGGTAGTTTGACCAATCTGGAAGGACGTGTGCAGCGTGTTACGCAGGCTATACCGCCGTTGGGTTTGTCACGTCCGGGTTGGATGATCTCGCGAGATGTGGCCGGGAGAATGAGCGGTCAAACTTGGAATTGTCAGTCGGCGATAGAGATGATGGCTGAGATTGCAAGTTTAGTACCGGCTTATGCGGCAATTAATCTTGATACTTTAGGAATTGAAGGTTGCCAGCGGCATTTTGAAACTGTAGAGACAAAAATTGAGCCTTTCAGCTTAAATGGCACGACTCAAATAACAACCGAGAAATTTCCTTTGGCACTCATCACGGAACGCAACCTTTACTATTATTATGGCGTTTGTTTGACCGAGCGTGTTAGGGGGATGAATATTATTAAGCAGGAAGAAATTGTACATTTGCATGCGTCTGATGCTGAACGTTTAGGAATTGTTGATGGTGTTTTAGTCAATGTGGTATCGCCATATGGCAGTGCAGCGTGTATTGTTCAGGTTTCTAATGGCTCGATGCCAGAAGGGGCCGCGTTTGTTAGCTTTAATCGAGTGAACAGGTCACCCTTGTTCCCTGCACTCTGTGCTAGTTCTAAAGCGTATCCGGTACGAATTGAAACTATTTAAGGCAGGAAGTTGGTATAAAAATGAGGTTCGCTATGCAAGAAGAAAATGGAAATCAAGCCTGTGAACAGCAATATAAAACGCTTTTTGAACCTGAGCCGCCGACAGTGGTGTCTAATGAATCTCTGGTGCCTAATTTGCAATTGCTGACTGTTCATGCGCCTGCTGTGGCTTCAAAAATTGAACCGGGTCAGTTTGTCATGCTTCGGGCTGACGAATTTGGGGAACGTATTCCTCTTACGGTAGCTGATTGGGATCGGGAAAAAGGTTTAGTCAGCTGTGTTTATATGCAGGTTGGGAGATCGACCTATAAGATAAGTGATTTGAAGGTTGGAGATGTGGTGCCAACTTTTGTTGGGCCACTAGGCAAAAACTTGGAGTTGAATCATTTTGGCACAGTGCTGTGTGCTGGTGGCTGTTATGGTATTGGCAGCATTTATCCAATTGCTCGCAGCCTGAAAGAAAAGGGTAATGAGGTCATTACTTTTATCGAAGGTCGGAGTGATTTTTTGCTGTACTGGAAGGGTCGTTTGACATCGGTGAGAGACCGCATGATGGTGGCAACTCGTGATGGCTCTTCAGGTGTCAAAGAAGGGTATCCAGGCGAGGTGCATAAGATGTTGTGGAATGGTAAAGAAGTTGCTCGGG
>QQUD01000673.1 GCA_008501785.1 Chloroflexota bacterium | reverse complement strand
GCCAGAAATCTGCGTCGAAGAGAATACGTATCATCAAAAGAATGTTGCTCAACCATAAACTTTATGCCTCATAAGCAAATCAACAGATTACACAGATTTCGCTGAAAAAATTAAAAATCTGTGTAAACTGTCGATAGTATTTCCCATGTAGTACTTCCAATCATGTCAAAATGGAATTACGGACGCCATGGGAATTTTGTTTTGAAATCCGGCGATCGTTTTTCCAAAAAGGCATTCTTGCCTTCAGACCCCTCTTCGGTCATGTAGAATAGCATTGTAGAGTCACCCGCCAACACTTGCAACCCCGTTTGTCCATCCATATCTGCATTCATCGCTGCTTTCAAGAAACGAATGGCGACCGGGCTTTTAGACAAAATGTCCTGTGCCCATTCTACCCCTTCTGCTTCCAAATCTTCAACAGTTGGCAAAACTTTGTTAACCATACCCATTTCTTCCGCTTCTTTGGCGGTGTATTGGCGACACAGGTACCAGATTTCGCGTGCTTTTTTCTGACCTACCATGCGGGCCAGCGTGGCTGATCCATAACCAGCATCGAAACTGCCCACGATGGGGCCAGTTTGTCCAAAAATCGCATTTTCAGATGCGAGGCTGAGATCACAAACCACGTGCAGCACATGGCCCCCGCCAATTGCATACCCATTCACGAGCGCGATCACCACTTTGGGCATCGTGCGAATCATGCGTTGCAGTTCTAACACATTCAGGCGCGGCACGCCATCATCACCAACATACCCTGCATGACCGCGCACCGATTGGTCGCCGCCAGCACAAAATGCATGCACGCCATCTTTGGGTGATGGGCCATTGCCGGTGAGCAAAATCACGCCTACCTCCTGGTCCATCCACACATGTCGAAACGCGTCAATCATTTCGTTAATTGTTTTTGGACGAAATGCATTGCGAATTTCAGGCCGGTTAAAGGCGATCCGCGCCATACCGCCAGACTTTTCGTAGGTAATATCGTCGTATGTTTTTACTGTTTGCCAGTTTGTCATGAAAAAATTCTCCTTGAAAATGGTCGATTATTAATTGTCAATTGTCAATGTTGCTGCGTTGACTACCGACATGTTTGATTTTATTTTTTATTGGATAATGAAGGAGTTCATTAATCAAAATAAAGGAAACACTCGTTGCCAACGTCATTCCAAAGGCCTATGAGGAATCCCTAGCGCCTGTACCGTACAGACTGTAGGGATTTCTCGGAGGACCTCGAAATGACATGGAAAGGACATGCGTTCCTCAGCAGCAGATTATACAAAAAAGTACACCTGAGTGAGAATTTGCACATCTCCATATTACATTTGGCGTTGACCTGATTTTGGGGACATTTTACAATCATATATATTGTCGTGCGTAAAAGTAGTGATGGGAGAATGGTTGTGAGTGGAACAGGAACCCCAAATTGGTTGAAATTGTTGATTCAAAATAGTGTGGCCCCTATGGGAACGCTGCTGCTTGTTACGTTGGTTTATCGACAAACGAACAGTTTTATGTGGGCAATGGTGACGCTGGTGGTTGGCGGGATTGTGTCAGTTGTGATTGCGATGGCCACCGAGTTTTTTAAAGCAGTGTGGGATAAGTTGAAAGATCGGTGGAGTGGACCGGTGGCGGATTGGATTGATGCCAAAATTGTTCATCGCGTTTCGGGGTATCATAAGCGGTATTTGCAGCATTTGATTTATCTGCATCGTGATTTTGATGTGAAGGGGTTGTCGACGCAGGGGATTTATACGCTGGAATTGGAAAATGTGTTTGTGGAGTTGAGCGTTGATCCGAAGTCGATGCATCATGTTTCCACAGACCCAATTCAAGAAATTCCAGAGGAATTACAGGAAGGAAGCCATACGATTTGGGACTTTTTGAAAGCGGAAACGCTGCGCCAGCAAAGTCTGGCGGTGATTGGTGCGCCAGGGTGTGGCAAAACGACCTTGCTGAAGCATATGGCGTTGGCGCTGTCAGGCAATGGTAAAAAACCATTGCAAAAGCTGCCCATTTTGCTGTTTTTGCGGGATCATGCAGCGGCTATTGCCAAAGATGGAGATTTGTCATTGGGGCAGGCAGTGCGGGATCATTTAGCTAAGTGGGAGATGGATGCGCCCCCAGGCTGGATTGCAGCCCAATTGCGGAAAGGGGGCTGCTTGGTGATGTTGGATGGGCTGGATGAGGTGGCGGATCTGAAAACGCGCAAAGCGGTGGTGACGTGGGTGGAGAAACAGATGAAAATTCAAGCCCAAAATCAGTTTGTGATCACGTCGCGTCCGTTCGGGTATCGCAGTAATCCGTTGAGTGGGGTGACGGTGCTGGAACTGCGCCCGTTTAATCGCACTCAGGTGGAAAAATTTGTGCATAACTGGTATTTGGCAAATGATTTGATGAGTGCACAGAAAGATGATCCCGGCGTGCGCATGAAGGCGAAAACGGGGGCAAATGAACTTCTACAGCGGCTGCAAACGATACCGGCTTTAACAGAGTTGGCTGTGAATCCATTGCTGCTGACGATGATTGCGACCGTACACCGGTATCGCAGCTCACTGCCAGGACGGCGGGTGGAGCTGTATGCTGAAATTTGTGAAGTGTCTTTAGGGAAACGGCAGCAGGCGCGTGGGTTGGAATTGGTGTTGACGCCCGCAAAAAAACGACGGGTATTGGAACCGCTAGCATTTGAGATGATGTTTCGGGAAATCCGGGAAATTGGCATTGATGAA
>QQUD01000718.1 GCA_008501785.1 Chloroflexota bacterium | reverse complement strand
ATCGATCACCACTTAATTCATCATAGTTAATATTTAGATCAAAACATAGCGTTCGCAGTTCTTCTAAATCAAAGCGTTTTTCTATCAATTTGCGTAATTGCTTATAATTGAAATGATTATCCATAATTTTGATGCACGAGTTTGGAAATCTAAAGGTACCTTCTATAAAATTGAATTTATTGTATCAAAAATAATACTCAATTCCTCGGAAACTGATTTTCAGTCAAGAGTGCCTTATGAAAGTGTTCCAGAAAATTTAAGATGCTTTTGAATTAAAGCATTCTGTAACCTTTCTTATTTAAGTTGGTGACTTGACAATTTGACGATAGGATGATTGAGTACTATATCATATATGATTTAGCGGAAACGGTGAATGCTCTCAAAGTTTTGCTGAGCCACGCCGGATCAGCTCACCGGGGAGCAGGATGACTTCGCCAGTGATCATTTTGTCTTTGGGGGCGGAGAGGAGGGAAACGGCCGTTTCCACCATCACCGTTGCCGACTGCCGAATCGTCGTCAAATCATACGTTGGCCAGCGCGCCATCGGAATATCGTCATAGCCAATCACCGAAAATTCATCAGGAATTTTGATGCCCAATTTGTAGCGGGCTGCGTCCATTGTGCCTAACGCCATGATGTCGGCTGCGCAAAAAACGCTGTCAGGCGGATCATCTCGGTCCAATAAACGCAATGCAGCCTCAAAGCCAGAATCATAAGTATATTCGCCTTGCGCAATCATCACGTCATCAACTCCACGTTCATGCAGGCGTTCGGTGAACCCTTTTTGGCGCAGTTCGTTGGTGGCTGTGACCCCCACACCTGCCATAAAAGCTAATCGTTGATGACCCGCATCCAGCAGTGTATCGGCAGTCAGCCGTCCCCCAGCTTCGTTATCACTACAAACGGAATTTGCACTGGTATCTTGCACGGTGCGATTTAATAAGATGACCGGCGTGCCCATGCTTGTAAACCTATCAATCAATTCCCGCCCAGGTGTTGAAGACGCAATCACCAGCGCATCGACCTGATAGCTCATGATGCGCGGCATGATCTCATCAACTGGCCTTGTTTCATGCGTATTGAAGAGCAACACTTGTTTGCCCATCGCCTGCAAGCGGCGCGCAAATTCGACCAGGACTTTGGGGTAATAGAGACTTCTGGCAATATTGCCCATAATGATGCCTACAATGTCGGTCCGTTGGGTGGTTAAGCCTCGGGCAATGGCATTCGGTTGGTATCCCAACTTCTTGGCGGCTTCTAGCACGCGTTCGCGTGTTGCGGGGTTAATATTGCCTTTGGGATCAAAGGCGCGAGACACGGTGGGTTGGGATACGCCTGCAAGTTGGGCGACGTCGTAAGATGTGACGAGTTTTTGTGACATGGTTGTTTCCAAATATGGTTGTTTAAAACGGCCGTTTTGCACCATTTTTCACACGTTATGAATGCGGATTCAACTATATATGAAACGACTACCTCGGTCAATCAAAATTTGTGTATTGACAAAAAATATTTTCTAGTTTAGAGTATGAATGCGCATTCATGAATGCGCATTCATAACTTTGAAATATTTTTCTGAAGAGGAACTGGGAACTTTAATCTGTAATTCCCTTCAAATAATTCCCCCCAAAACAATCAGATATGTGTCTGTTATTTCGTTTCAGGAAAGGAGGTGGAGCGACATATACACGTGCGCCTGTTTCGCTTGCTTGGCAAGCGTTGACAGAACAAACGACCTCATTTTTGGTAAATCACAACAAGATATTTGAAATAAGCACAGATAATTAATGTGATTTACCTCATGTAAAAGCCAATGACGCAATTATTTGAAAATTGGTCTCTTGGCTTTTACAACCCATTGAGCCAATCAATAAATATGATCCCATTTATCTGAGAAGGAGGATAAATTATGAAAAAGAGATTTTGGCTTATACTCGCTTTAGTGGCACTTTTATTTGCAGTTGCTGCATGTTCCCCAACAACGGAAGTTGTTGAAGTCACCCGCGTTGTCACCGAAACCGAACAGGTTGAAGTAACCCGTATTGTGGAAGGTGAAGTTGTCACCGAGGTTCAAGAAGTTGAAGTGACTCGCGTTGTAGAAGAAGTTGTTGAAGTTGAAGCAGAATTGCCGCCAGCAGAAGCACTGCGCCGCAAAACAGTCATATTTGACATTGGTGGTGGTCGCGTTCCGAATCCTGAAAGCTGGAACCCCTACATCCCCGGCGCACGCGAAGATATGGGCTTCCATCAAGCAGTGATGGAACCACTCTTCATTCTCAACTACGAAAGTGGCGAAATTATGCCCTGGTTAGCGGAAAGCTCTTCCCAAAATGAAGCCGCTGACGTGTGGACAATCACACTTCGTGAAGGTATTGAATGGAGTGATGGTGAACCGATGACGGCTGATGATGTTGTGTTCACCATGAACATGCTGCTTGAGTATCCCGAGCTGGATATGGCTGGCGAAATCAATACCTGGGTTGAGAGTGTAGAGAAGGTTGATGAATTGACGACGCAGTTTACCTTGACTGGCACAAACCCGCGCTTCATTCTCGATCACTTTGCGGTGAAGATATACGGCCGTCACAATATCATGCCCCAACACATCTGGGAAGGCCAAGACCCAACCACATTTACCAACTACGATCCAGCACAGGGCTGGCCCGTTTACACAGGCCCGTATTTGCTGGAAAGCGTCAGCGAAACCGAATTTGTTTACACCCGCAACGAC
>QQUD01000762.1 GCA_008501785.1 Chloroflexota bacterium | reverse complement strand
ATCATCTAGTGGGAACCCAAACCCGCCTCCGGAATTTGCAAACAGCAAAAAAATGCCCGCCATTATAAAACCAACGACCGCAACTACGGTGTAACGGGCTTTTGAATGTAAAATGTTTTGTAGTCGGTTCATCATTTAATTGTTTATCTGATACAGCTTAATGCCATCATAATCGTTTAACAGTTGAATTTTCAAAACTTGCTCACGACCAGCATACAATCCATCCAAAGGAATCGGGCGGTTTTCATCCAATACGAGATGCGTTACCTGGTATTTTTTAGCTGCACGCAGCAGTATCTCTGGGGATTCGTTTGGGGCGCTTACCGATGGTAGTCCAGTGTGATAGTAAAAACCTGGAGCATTGCCTGACATGACAACAGCATCTTCGGGCAGGATAGTGGCGATTGTTTCGTAAACGGCCGTTTCCGGCAATCCAGGCGTTCGCACAATACCCAGCGAAATCGTCATGATCATGGCGACAACAACAAACAGACCCGCGAACAGCGGTCCAGATCGTTCTGGCTCCCAATGTGGCAGTTTTGTTCCTAACCAATTCACCGCCATTGGAATACCTGCCGCTGCCAACGACATCGTCCATGGAAACAGTGCCGCCGATGAATGGAACAAACCGCCACGTACGCCAGGGAAGGTGAACACTAGGCTCATGCTCAAATATAAAGCGGCGAAGTAGAAAGTAAACGGCCGTATCACCACCCACTGCGACTTGCCCAACCGCCACCACGCCCACAGCACAAAAGGAACCAGAAAAATGAGGCAATTGATGGCAATAAAGGTTTGAACCGCTGTTGAAAGGCCATGCAAGCGAGATTGGATAATTTCAGGCCAGCCCCACGACAACAAATGTGACAGGTCAAAAGAACGGCCGTATGCAAACAAATCGTCATAGGTTGTGAGAAAAATGGTTTGGGTGCCAGCGGTGGGAAACGGCCGTCCAAAAGTGAGCCAATTTCGCCAAAACCAAACTGCTGTCACTGCAAAATAGCCAGTTCCTAACAAACCGAGTCGCGTACCAATTCGGCGATAGTTAGCCGAAGATCGCCATCCAACGAATGCAAGCAATCCACCAACAAGCACCAGCAACATGCCATCTGCGCGTGTCAAATGCCCTAATCCAGCCATCACGCCAGCAATCACCCACCACCAACGCCAATTGTCATTAAGGCTGCCTTTTGCCAAAGCCAACAAGCACAAGCCACCAGCCCAAGCAAACAGCGAAAAAGTAGCAGGCTGATTGTAAAAATTGTTGTAAAAGCCGCCCGATGCGGTAAATAAAGCCGCAATCCAACACACCCATCGTGGCTGGTTCAGCAAACAACTAATGGCATAAGCCAGCAACGGCAACAAACCAGCCAACAACCAAAATGGAAGCTGCGCCGCTCGAAAGCTATCTCCAAACAGATAACCACCAGCCGCTACAATTGAAGTCAGCGGCATCCAATAAGAATGGCTCGGTGTAGGAATGCCATCAGGATCATCTAAAAATTGCCAAATCACTTCTTCCGTAAAGCTGTACCCATTCGCCAAACGTTGACCGTTGGTAGTGTAGTAATAGGCATCCATGTACGTTGGCTGCGATATGCGGATGGCCCAAAATCCTTGCAGCAGCAGGCCAATCAGCGCAATTGCTACCCAATCCAACCACTTGTTTTGCAAAATAGGGTTCGTTTTTGTCATGGGGATTGTCTTACATAAATTTGAGCGAGATCATCATGGTAAACTTCTTGCCAATCGCCGCTAGATTCCAACAAAGCAAATAACGGGCTGCCTTTTTCCATCAACACATAGCTCACGTCAAACTCGGTCAGCGTTTCTTCCCAATTGGGTCGAATCTCAAACGCTTGTAAATAATAGAAGAGGAAAGCGTCGCCATACACATCAGCACGGCCATCTACAAACACCGGAATGCCGCGCCAAATTAAATAGCCACCCCAATTGTAGCTGTTGTAACCTGGTTCATCGGCTAAACCGCTTTCTTCGAGGTAGGTTACGGCCGTTACCGGATACCGTTCCGCAATCACCCCCTCATTCTCAATAATCGTGTTCGCCGTCCACACAAACGCAACAAACGCGAACACCACCAAAACGCCCCAATTAACAATGTTAAAAATCGGTTTTGAAAGTGGAACTTCTGTTTGTTCCTCTACGATGGGCGCGAGTGATGTTCCTTGTAAAGTGAAAACTAGATGGCGTGACACAATTGGCACAGAAACCAACGCAAACAGCGGAATGTGACGTGCAGAGAGCAAACCCGCACAGCCAGTTCCTAAAAAGAGCAGCAAATCAGTTGCAGACGGCCGTTTCTTGCTAAACACCATGCTCAAAATTCCTGCAACCAACAGCGCCGCAAACGGCCAAAAAATCACCTGATGAAAATCGGGCGAATGCCATTCCTGGATGTAAACTTGCATGGCAGTGCTGCCCAGCGTCAGGAATGGGTAAATCCACAATTCAACGCCGCTTGGATTGAGAACAGCGGCAAAAAAGCTAACGCCAGTCACAATAGCTAACTGCCGTATATCCTCCCAAGTCGGAATCGGTTCGATCTGCGATCCCCACCAACGCTCCAACGCCCAACCAACCGCATAAGTGCCCAGTAACACCACGCCCAGCAAATAACCGCTGTGCAAATTGGCCCAAATCACCATCAGCATAGGCAGCAGCCACAAAAATCGCCCCAATAATTTCCGCTGCCGGTAACGTTCTACGA
>QQUD01000083.1 GCA_008501785.1 Chloroflexota bacterium | reverse complement strand
TGGCCAAATCGTAGAGTACAAAAGAAGAGCTAAAAAGCCCGATAACTCCACCGCAGTATACACAAGCAAAAGTGAAAGAGCCGCATTCAAAACCTGCTTGATGCGTGGCTGATGCATGTAAGAGCGCATTGCTGCCCCAAATAATGCCCGGGTCAATGTTGCACAAAAGGCAACACCAGCAAACAGTAAGGCGGACACTAGCAAGGAAAATGGGTTCGTTATTGTTTCACCCAAAAACGATGAATAAAGTGTTAGCCCATATACAAGCACCTTCGGATTGAGTAATTGCAACAAGAACCCCTTTGAAAATCCAAACAAAAGCTGTTGATCTTCCTCAAATGTGTAGCTGGACTTGAGCGTATGATAAGCCAACCACAGAATATAAATTGCGCCAACAACTCTTAAAACTTGCTCAATGGCTGGAAAAATCTGAAGCATGGATGCTGAAACCCAACCACAAAGCAGCATGACCAGGAAAAAACCAGCAGAAATACCAGCTAAGTAGCGCAATGTTTTTTGATACCCAAAAAGAATGCCCATTGAAGCACTGGAAATATTGTTTGGTCCTGGGGTAAAGTTTACGATGATCACAAATGATACGAGTGCAAATAAATCACTATCCATAAAATTATCCTTGTCTTAAAATGTGTCGAAGCGTACACTATAGCAATCAAAAAGGTTTTATAGTGTACAAAGCGTGCGCTAAAACGTCAATGTGTGTGTTTTATGAAACAAATTAATGATAATCTGGCAAAAAATTTACAAAAAGTTCGGGAAAATAGAAACCTAAGTTTAGACAAATTGGCTGAGATGACTGGGGTGAGCAAAAGTATGCTGCGGCAGATTGAGATTGGTCAATCGAATCCAACAATTGCCACTGTTTGGAAAATTGCGAATGGTTTACGCCTGCCTTTTACCGCACTGCTGAAGGAGCAAACACAAACGATTAGCTTAAAAGCATTTAAGGAGGATGCGCCGCTTATGGGAGAGACTGAAGGGTATCGGTTGTTTCCGTTGCTACCCTTCAATCCTGAACGCGCCTTTGAGACGTATTTTGTTGAAATTGATCCGGGTACAAAACTTGATGCCGAACCACATCAGGGAAATGCCGAAGAGCATGTTTTTGTGTTGCAGGGGCAGATTGATATTTCTGTTGCTGATGAAACGTTTCATGTGAACCGTGAACAGTTTATCAGCTTTCAAGCAGATTGTGAGCATTGTTATCAGAATGTGGGGGCGGAAACGGCCGTTGCCATCATGCTCATTTCGTATCTACCATAAAGAGCGGGAAATTATACAAAGGAACAAAGAAGCAAAGGAACAAAGAAGAAGCAAAATCTGTTTTCATCCGTGCAAATCTGTGTTCTATAACCCCCCTTTTTGTGGATAAGTTGTGGATAAGTAGGGCAAAAAGTGGATAACTTTTCCCCAAACGTCACAAAACCCTGTGAATGGCTTTGTAAAAATGGTGGAATGATCTGGGATAAATGGGGTCAAATCTGTTTGTTTCTTGTGAGCAAAATACCTGATTGTGGTCCGTTGTTGTGTGTTGCCAGGATAGTTTTCGCCTCTTCTGGTGTACAGTCCAGCAGGATTTTCATTTCGGAATCGCGCTTGGTCATATCGATGGTGCAGATAACGGCCGTTACCATCCCCTCCTCCAAACTTCCCACCCACACATCAATCCCATCCCCATCCATCGACGACGTGCCCTCCAAATATCCATAATCATGCGGATACACAAACGCCGGATAACGCGGATGCGCCGTTCCTTCTGGTCGATCAATCACAATCTCCGACGTCACTACCAATTCATCAAGCCGCTTCCAAAAATCAGTCATATTCACTTACCTACTCGCGGTGCATCGCACTTTCTTAAGTGCGTTGCACTCACACCAACGCCATCCGCAGCACCTCTGCCGGGTGCAGCGCTTGCCGCTCTGTGCCGTGCTTGATTTGTTGGCGACAACTTACCCCAGCCGCCACAATCAATGTGTCTGCAGTCGCTGTTCTCACACCAGGCCAGAGTTTTAATTCTGCCATTTGGCGCGAAATATTGTAATGTTCATCTTCATAACCAAACGAACCAGCCATACCACAGCAACTTGTGTCCAACTCTTCCAACGTGTAATTGGGGGGTAGGGTAAGCATGCGGTGTGCAGGAGCCGTGCCGATGAGCGCTTTTTGATGGCAGTGTCCATGCAAAACGATGTGGCGTTTGGCATCGGTTAACGTCAGATTGAGGGTTCCCGCATCAGCTTGCTGCGCGATGAACTGCTCAAAGCTGGTGCAGTGCTGCGCAATGTTTGGCAAGCGTTCATCATCTGGCAGCAGCGCTTCATAATCATCAATCAACATCGACAAATCACTTGGCTCTAGAAAGATGATTGGCAGCGATTTATCTGCATATGGCGAGAAGGCGTCTAGCACTTCGCGTGCCGTGCGGCGAGCCTGATCGACCATGCCTTTCGAAAAGGCAGGACGGCCGTATTCCGTCACCGCTGCCACCGCTACCTGAAAACCAGCCGCTTCCAGCACTTCGGTGGCCGCAATTGCCACCTCGGGATAGTTGTAGGTGTGGTACGTATCGGCTGCCAGGATTACCTGTTGTGGGGGCGGTTTGCAAACCGCCCCTACGCGACTGCGATTCTTGTACCACACGGTAAACGGGACACGTGCAAATGACGGTAACTTGCGCTCATGGCTGATGCCTAAGAAGCGATGCAGTG
>QQUD01000233.1 GCA_008501785.1 Chloroflexota bacterium | reverse complement strand
CCACTTCAACCCAAACATCAACACCCAACCCACTCATCACACCCACCCAAACGCCAACACCTGACCCACTCGTCACCCCCACCCAAACGCCAACACTTGACCCACTCGTCACCCCCACCCTAACATCAACACCTGATCCACTCGTCACACCAACCGCAACACCTGACTTAACACAAACACCAAACGCTTCAGGCACACCCAATGTAACGCCCAATGGAACGCCTGAAATGACGCCGGGTTCCATCACAGTAACGCCAGTCACACCTGTTGTTAGTTCACCTGTTCCCGAAGCATCTCAAACGCCTAAGCCAACACGCAAACCGCCAAGGGAGAAATCGTGCCTGCGCATCAATTTTGAAGTGGGAGGAGATGAGGCGAGAAACGGCCGTTACGATGTCATCGAAGTCGGCGGGCGCGTCCTCTACTCCTGGACCGCTCAAGATGGCTGGAAAGATAGCGGTTGGATCCGCGAAATCAAACTTACACACCGTTCTGTCTACGTGCAAGTCATTTTTTATCCCGATGATTCATCCCCACCGATCACAATGCGTATTCTCAATCACGCTCCCGGCACAGAATACGGCTGGCTTACCGAAGGTATCTGCCACGCCATTGAAGTCGCGTGGCCATAACAAAATATATTTCATCCAAACTTTCCGCCTAAATTTGTAAAACATAAGCGGGTAAGGGAATTACCCAACATACGTTCAAAAGACCAGACTTCTAAAGAGAATATCTGGTCTTTTTTGTTTGTACGAAACCAGTTTTTGACTTAGGATCATTCGTAGGTCAAGGCGCTGTCTTGACCAAATATGGACAAAACGGCGTTTTGTCCTACGAAAACAGGAGAGAAATGATGTCAGAATTAACAAAATCATCCGTCTGGGAAACACTTGAAGAACACCAACTCGAAATGGCATATGTGCAAATGCGTGACCTATTTGCACAAGACACCAAGCGCTTTGAAAAATATTCTATTCAATTTACCGATCTTTTATTTGATTACTCAAAAAATATCATTACCGCAGAAACCATGGCACTGCTGCTGCAATTGGCCAACGAAACAGGTCTACAAGAAATGATTGCCAATATGTTCAACGGCGAAAAGATCAACATCACTGAAGATCGGGCCGTGCTGCATGTCGCCCTGCGCAATCGCAGCAACCGCCCTATTCTTGTTGACGGCGAGGATGTGATGCCAGGGGTCAATGCTGTACTGGCAAAAATCCGTATATTCACCGAATCGGTTCGCTCAGGTGAATGGAAGGGGTATACAGGCCAGGAAATTACGGATGTCGTTAACATTGGCATTGGCGGATCTGACCTGGGACCCAAAATGATTTTAGCAGCACTCAAACCTTACAGCCATCCCCGCATCACCAATCATTTTGTTTCAAATGTAGATTCTACGGATATTGCTGAGACACTCAAGCTGTGCAATCCAGAAACAACGTTGTTTCTAATCGCCTCCAAAACGTTTACAACGCAAGAAACGATGGCGAATGCAAATTCGGCAAAAGCGTGGTTGTTAAAGAGTGCGGGGGATGAAACGGCCGTTGCCAAACATTTCGCCGCCCTCTCTACCAACGCCGAAAAGGTTGCCGCTTTTGGTATCGACACCAACAATATGTTCGAATTCTGGGATTGGGTTGGGGGACGCTATTCATTGTGGTCAGCCATCGGCACATCCATTGCGCTGGGAATTGGCATGGACAACTTTGAAGCCCTGCTCACCGGCGCACACAAAGTAGATGAGCATTTCCGCACGGCACCATTTGCTAAAAACATTCCCGTCATCATGGCGCTGCTGGGCATCTGGTACAACAACTTCTGGGGCGCACAAAGTCAGGCAATTTTGCCCTACGATCAATATCTCCAATATTTCTCAGCCTACTTTCAACAAGGAGATATGGAAAGCAACGGCAAGCGCGTCACCAAATCTGGTAATGAAGTTGATTACGACACCGGTCCCATTTTGTGGGGACAACCTGGGACCAACGGACAACATGCCTTCTATCAACTCATTCACCAGGGCACAAAAATGATTCCATGTGATTTTCTGGCTCATGCACAAAGCCACAATCCTATGGGCCAACATCACGCAATCCTCTTGTCAAATTTCCTAGCACAAACCGAAGCCTTGATGAAAGGTCGCACCACTGCCGAAGCCCGTGCGGAAATAGCAGCACAGGGCATTTCCGGCGCACAGCTGGACATGTTGGCCCAAGCCAAAACATTCCCCGGCAACAAACCAACCAATTCAATCCTGGTCAAAAAATTAACGCCTGAAACATTGGGCATGTTGATTGCACTGTACGAACATAAAATTTTCACACAAGGCATCATTTGGGACATCAATTCGTTTGATCAGTGGGGGGTCGAATTGGGTAAGGTGTTAGCCAAAGCAATTCTGCCCGAATTGGAAAATGACGACACCGTTTCCAGCCACGACAGTTCAACAAATGGTTTGATCAACGCTTACAAAAAAATGAGAACCGAATCAAATTAAACTAGACTTGTCATTTCGACCCATTCGGCTGCGCTCAGGGCAGGCTCTTCGAAGAGAAATCCCCTTCTTTTGTACAAATGACCGGGATTTCTCAAAGGACTACTAAGAAAGTTGTCATTTCGAACGCAGTCTTCGGAGTGAGAAATCTTGCTTCGTGTCTGTCAAGAACCCTCTGCCTCAAAGCAAGATTCCTCGGCAGACCTCGGAATGACAATTGCATGAC
>QQUD01000735.1 GCA_008501785.1 Chloroflexota bacterium | reverse complement strand
AAAACGGTTGTAGCCAATCAGGGTTACGGCCGTTTTCCATCACGCTATACTTTCTTCATCTTTTCTAGAGGATGTCACTGGTGATGGCAGATGTGGATGGGAATGAAGTGGGGCGAATGCTGTATGACGGGTATGGTGGCGTGTTGACGAGTACGGTGCCGATTACTTTGACAGGTGCCGTGGCGGATGTGCCAGATGCAACGACCGGGCTGGTCTATCAAGGTGGCGGCAGATGGTATGACCCGGCGCTAGGTAGGCCGTTGCAGCCAAATGCGGTTGGTGGCCCACCAACCATACCACAGGCGTTGAACCGATTTGCGGCGACACCGATAGGTCAACCGGGCGTGTATCAGGCCGAATTGAGTTCCTGGAACCCGTTCACTGATGACAACGCCTCGAATATTGGCAAAGCTTTGGTCGGTAATGAAGTCAGTGAAGCGGTAGCACGCAGTGTAAACGCATACTATCGTGCATCAGCTTACACGATACTTGGCGAACCTATCATGGGTACAGCTTCCTACGTTGTAGCCAAAAGCCAGCTTGCCGAAAATGTTATTTTGACTGCTGGCGCTGGTGGCTATTTTGCAAGAGATTTAATGCCGTCTTCTTTTCAAAGTTTCGGCCGAAGTTTATTTGATAAAGCAGTTGAACTAAATTCACGAGTTGTGACAGAAGAAGTTGTCATTGGCTACAATTTCAGCTATGGACACCGTTTGCCTGCTGGCCGCCTAGCGGGGAAATTGGCTAGCAGCAAATTTGCTTTGGGCTTACTTGATCTCGGTGTGGGATTTGGAATTGATGTAGGCTATCAAGCATTGCTGGATGCCAATAACCCCCATCTTAGTAATGCACAGAAATTCAAACGAGCCGTTATAGTTCAAGGTGGCGGTTCAGTTGGAAGCTACGTAGCTAGCTCTGTTGTTTTTAAGGGGGCTTTCTCCCTTTTGTTAGGGAGTAGCCCGCCTGGATGGGCTGTGACCAGTGTTGGAATACTGGCATCAATTGCATGGGATACCTGGGGAGTGCCAAAATTTAATCGCGCCTTGAATGCAAACCCGATAAGAAATTTGGCACCTTTATCCAATTAGGACAATAAGCATATGAATGAAGATGAACTATTTGTTATTTGGTCATGCGGTATTATGGGTATTTTCACCCTGGTATCTGGTATATTAATACGCACTGGTAAGTATAAGACCTGGTGGTTTCTAAAGTCTTCTCCCGTTACCCCTATAGGTATTGCATATGTAGCAATACCTGCAAGTATTTTTTTCTTTATGATACCAACCTACTTCTTTGTTTCTGATCCAAAGGCTGAGACTATATGGACTTACGCGATTGGTGGTTATCTTATTTTTGTCGTATTTCTTTCAATATGGAGACCTCGTTGGCTAGTTCCGAAATGGTTATGTTGGTTAGAGGATAACTACGAATATCTGATTCCTTTATTACGAGAAGACGCAATTAGGATGGGAGAACGAACTTGGGCACGGCAAGTTAACACACAAGAAACATTGGAGAAATGGGCCAAGGAAGTATGGCAAAAAAACAAGTTTGATCACCCAGATCCGCGTTTTATAGGCAAACATCGCGCTTAAAACGATTCTCTAGCTTCGGTATGGTCTTCTCAAAGTGCTGCGGACGGTGCCCTCACCGTGTCACCCTTTCGCCTTGATCTCAAACCGCCTTAGCTTTTGCCAACGGAGTGTTATCTGGACGGGAAGGACAACGAATGAGAGAGGCATAGTTGATTGTTGATTGTTGAAGAACGGCCGTTTTCATCTAAAGTCGTAGGTGAAGACGGCCGTCTTCATCATCGATCTCAATTGGAAACGGCCGTTTTGCACAATCCCTTTCTTCCCGCAAACATGATAAAATCACAAGGTCGTTACGGTCTGGAGACCGAAGAGGAAGAGTGGATCGGCGAGGACGCCGTCCACAGCCACCAAGAAGACCGCGCCGGAGCGGGGGGATGGGTATGGTGGCGTGCTGACAAGTACGGTGCCGATTACCTTGACAGGCGCAGTGTCTAATGTGCCAGATGCAGCGACAGGGCTGGTATATCAAGGTGGTGGCAGATGGTACGACCCGGCGCTAGGCAGGCCACTTCAACCGAATGCCGCCGGTGGGCCACCAGCTATCCCTCAAGCCCTGAACCGGTATACTGCAACGTCTGTAGGCCAACCGGGAGTTTTCCAGGCATCTCAGACAAACTATGTCGCACAATTGTTGCAATCTTCGGGTAATCAAGTCCCAGGATTACTGGCAGGTCCGCCAACAACGGCCGTTGCCATTCATCTCTGGGCACGGACTATCTACACAACTGCACCGACGAGCGTGGGGCGGATTGCTCTGGAAGGCAGCGCGAGAAGGTTGTCGTGGAACTATCTGGATGAGTTTATATCCTTGGAAAGTGTTTCATCACGGCTGGCTGATGGATTTTTGAAACGGCCACTTTCTTATGTTTTTCGGAGTTTGAGAGTTCGTACCATGATTGGGCGAGCCTCTATTGGCAGAACGGCTGATGATTTTGCCCGATTCCAGGCGAGGTTAGGCCAACGCGGCATCACAGTCAGTCTGCTAGCACGCGAATTTGACGAGGTCGCTGACGCAGCAGCCACATCCGCATCTCGCAGCGCTGCTGAAAAACTGGGTGGTGCTTTGGGTGTTGGCATTGGTGGTCTGCTTAATGCCGGTATTCAATATGCCTATGATTATGACAATCCTTATTTG
>QQUD01000085.1 GCA_008501785.1 Chloroflexota bacterium | reverse complement strand
GCGCATTGCCAGTGTTCATAGCGGCTGCCGGGCGCGTCACCTTTGGCTCGATTTCACCTGCACCTACCAAAGTCAACTGCACAGGTGAGGTCTCCATCGCGCCTTCACTGTCACGCGCACGAATGGCATATCCATCCATCGCGCTGGCATGATAATGAGGGGACGACATTTTTGCCCATACGGCGGTGGCTGTAATACGGTCGTTTGCCTCACTCACCGGAATCCGTTCAGCCAACAATGGCTGCCATTGACCGTGTTCTGACAAGGCAGCGGCAAACGCCGCCTTTGCTTCATCTAAAGGAATATCTTCCAAATATATGTGACGTTTCATGGGAATTGCTTTTTAGAGAATGGGCATAGTCCGAAATAATAAAGACAATTTGTCCGATTCTCAACCATGCTAAAGATTGGAAATAGTAAGTGGAATGGAAACGGCCGTTGTCTCGACCTTTACCACCTCTGGCCGATCCACCGCCACGCCCGACATGCTCCACGGACCAGTATGATTAATTTTCACCTGCACAATTTTACCTTTTAAATCACGCGGATCGCTAAAGAAAACCAATTTTCCTTGCGGTGAGCGCCCCCGCCACCGATCTTTGTGCAAATCTTCAACCAACACCTCAACCGTCTTATCCAAATAGATACGCATTTTCTTTTCCGAAATTTGCTTGTGCAAATCTTCGATCAGGTGGAATCGACGCCGTTTTTCAGCATCCGGCACATTATCCTCCATGCGCCGTTCACTCACCGTGCCAGGGCGCGGGCTGTAACGGGCCAGGTGAATTTTATCAAGCTCAAGCTCTGCCAAAATGTCGTAAGTGTCTTGGAATTGAGCCTCTGTTTCACCGGGGAACCCAACAATAATATCGCAGTTAATGGCCGCATCTGGCACAAATCGACGAATGCGATACACCAATTCAATGTAATCTTCGCGGGTGTAGCCACGCTTCATGTTAACCAACACTTCATTGTTGCCAGCTTGAATGGGCACTTCGATTTGCGGCATCACCTTTGGCAAATTAGCGACTGCTTGCAAAATTTTATCGGTCATGTAGTTGGGATGGCTGGTAAGAAAACGAATACGTTCTAAACCGTCAATGTCATTGATAACGCGCAGCAAGTCCGCTAAATCAGGGCCATCGGGCACATCATAACCATATCGGTCAACAATTTGCCCCAACAACATTACTTCTTTGACACCTTGTGCCACCAGTGAGCGCACCTCGGCGGCGATTTCACCAATTGCACGTGTGCGCTCGATGCCCCGTTTTTGCGGAATAATACAAAATGAGCAGGCATGAGAGCAACCGTAAACAATAGCAACTGGCGCTGCAACAAGCTGTCCCCGCTGTTCGGCTGGCAAAATAACTTCACCATCGACATAGGCATGGCGTTGTGCTGTTTCTACTTGCTCTAAAATCTGGTCATCGCCTTGCGTCAGATGGTTGACCAACGGCAGACCATCGGTAGACGGTTCCATGAACACATCTACAAAAGGAAAGGTCTTGTGCAAATGCTCGTTGCCACGCACGCCGACCACACAACCCATCACTGCAACAGTTTTGTCGGGATTTTTGCGTTTTAACGCTTTCAGGTTTTGCAGTTTACCGTAGGCTTTGTCTTCGGACTGCTGTCGCACGGTGCAGGTTTGCAAGATGATCACATCGGATTCATCCATATTTTTATTGGCGCGATAGCCAAGTTTTTCTAGCTCAGTGGCCACACGCCGCGCATCCGCATAGTTCATCTGGCAGCCGGTGATCCAGAAGTTGTAGGTTTTGTTCATATTGTTGTTGGTAATTGGTTGCTGGGTGTTGGTAATTACCAATTACTAATTACCAATAACTAACTACCAATCTCCATTCTCCCTATCAAGATTGCTTCAGAAAGCTGAAAATCGATTCTATCGCCTGTGAATTGGGGTGTCAAAAAGTCAGCTACTTGTTGGGGGGCTTGGATGAGCATCGCCTTAAGACGCATGATGGTTTCGGAAGATGCGCCCATTCGTTCGGCCCAAGCCGCAAATTCCATGCGTTTCGTTGCTGTTTCATGATGCAGCATGGTGAAACCAGCATCCCGAAAACCATCGAGCCATTCATGTACACTCAAGGCGCGACCATGGCTGGGGTCGCGCAATTTTTCAAAAGCGTTGACGTATTTGCCTGCTTCACGCTGGAGTTTTGCTTTTTTGCCACGCAAACGACTGCCAGGAACCACATTATCGACCACTGCCAATATCCCGTTTGGCTTGAGCACACGGGCGGATTCGGCCATGAATTGGGGGATGTTGGGGAAATGGTGGGCAGCGATGCGGCAGGTGACGAGGTGAAAACGGCCGTTTTCATAAGGCAACTTCTCTGCATCAGCCGTTTCCAAGGTCAAATTAGTAATCCCTTTTTCGCTAGCCAGCTTTTGCGCAACTGGAATCATTTCGGGCGTAATATCGGTAGCGGTGATGTGGGCAACGTGGGGGGCAATGGCAAAGGCTGTGTGGCCGGCAGCAGTAGCAATATCCAGCACTTGCCAATCCGGCTGTGGTTCCACTAGTTCAACCAATCTTGCCAAGCTTGCGCCCTTGGCGTGAACTTTGCTGGTTGCATAAGCAGCGGCATTTGCCCCAAATTGTTCTTTCACTTGTTTTTTGCTCATAATCGGTCCTGATTTTTACTCCAACATGATGGCGTTTTAAAAAATAATAAGGTAATCAAACAGACGCCTAAAACGCTTTAATGAAC
>QQUD01000829.1 GCA_008501785.1 Chloroflexota bacterium | reverse complement strand
TTGCCAGCAGACGCAGGCGAGATAACTTGGAATGGCAACCATGTGACAAATCCGGCAACATTTTTTGTACCGCCTCGTGCGGCTTATACGCCGCAAGTGCCACGTTTGTTTAGCGATTCGCTGCGAGACAATATTTTAATGGGGCTGTTGGAGGATGATGTGGGGTTGGAAACGGCTGTTTTCACCGCCGCCCTCGAACAAGACATCACCACCCTTGAAAATGGTCTAGACACCATCGTCGGGCCACGCGGGGTACGGCTTTCTGGTGGCCAGGTGCAGCGCAGCGCGGCCGCCCGCATGTTTGTGCGCAATGCAGAACTGCTCGTCTTTGATGACTTGTCAAGCGCTTTGGATGTGGAAACAGAACGAGAGTTGTGGAAACGATTGTTCGACCGTAGGGGCATGATGCATTATGCCCCTACGTGTCTTGTTGTTTCGCACAGGTGTGAAGCACTGCGGCGGGCAGACCAGATTTTGGTGATGGAAAACGGCCGTATTGCGGCGCAAGGCACATTATCAGACTTATTGAAACAATCAGTTGAAATGCAAGCGATTTGGCAAACGAACTGACTAAAATAAGGTGCATTGCACTTTCTTAAGTGCGTTTCACCTGGCTCATACAAAGTGCAATGCACCCAAGAATGTGCAATGCACTTAAGAAAAAAAGGAGAAACAAATGGCTGTTAATAAAAAAGGAATGCGAAAAGTGAATTTCAAAGGCCGCCAATATTTGTGGACGCTGCAAGATCAGCAGCGCAAAATGCCGCAAGAAGGTGGTTTTGTAGAACCGGTAAAAGAACGATGGCTGCGAATTATCGACAGCAAAAAACAATTTATAGTGCAATATCGAATTCCAAACACCGGTGATGAATCTGCACTGCTCAAAATCGAAGGACCCACGTTTCCACGCCAGCAAGGGGTGAAAACGATTCAAGTGCCGCGCTGGAAACATGACAGCAAGCGGTATCCAACGGCTGATTTTGTGCGCAGGTTAATCCAATGGTGTATGGATGAAGAATAGAGACAGAGACAGAGACAGAGATTGTTCAATCTCTATTGTAAAATTATGGCGAATAAAACGAAGAAAAAACGTAAACGAAAATTGAAATTGGAACAGCGCGAACGGTTGGAGACGGAACGCGGGCAGAAGAAGGTGATTCGGCATAACACGGCCGTTAACCAAGAAAAACACCGCATCGACTGGCAGCCAATTACGCCAAATGAAGATGGCATGGTGGCTGACCGGCGCATTATGCGCCGTGATGAACAAGATCGACGAGAAGGAAATGAACTTGTAGCACAGCAAACTTTTAAGGGTTCGCTGGATGACGCGCAATGGCAAGAAATGGCGGCGGAAACGCCCTTTCAGCTTGGCATTGTGGTTGAAGTGAGCCGGAGTATATGCCGTGTGGCGCTGGGTGATAACGTGATTGTGTCAGACATTCGCGGTATTTTGACTGCCGAAGGAACTGGCTTCACAAATATTGTGGCGGTTGGAGACCGGGTGCTGCTGCGGCTTCATGCAGATGATCGCGGATTGATTGAAGGGGTATTGCCGCGCCGCAGTGGATTGGCGCGGGCGGATTCGTTCAACAAACATTTGAAGCAAATTATTGCCTCGAATGTGGATCAGGTGCTGATTGTGGCTTCGTGGCGCGATCCGCATTTGTGGTACCGCATGATTGATGAATATCTGATTGGCGCAACGCGCAACAATTTGGAGGTTGTCATTTGTGTGAACAAGATTGATTTGGCGGAAAGTGTGGATGAGGTGGAAACGGCCGTTTCTCCCTACCGCGACCTCGGCTACCACGTCATTCTGGCAAGTGCAGAACTACAAGTTGGCATTGAACCACTGCGAGAAATCGTGCGTGGGCGCACCAATGTGTTGGCTGGCTTGTCTGGTGTGGGCAAATCGTCTTTGCTAAATGCTCTTGTGCCGGGATTTGAACTGCGCACCAAGCATGTGAGCATTAAGCGTCATGAGGGACGACACACGACTACGCAGGCGCTGATGCTGCCGCTGCCGTTTGGCGGCTATGTGGTGGATACGCCCGGTATTCGTGATATGGGTGTGAATGGCATGGAGCCTGATGAATTAATCGAGCATTACCCGGATGTGTCTGAGTTTGCTGCGCAGTGTCGCTTTGGTGATTGTACGCATTCTCATGAGCCGAAGTGTGGGGTGAAAACGGCCGTTTCCAACAAAACCCTCCCCGCATGGCGACTCAAAGATTACAATCAGATTTATACAAAACTGGTAAACGGTGAATATTCATAACAGCGTCATTTCGAACGCAGTCTTCGGAGTGAGAAATCTTGCTTCGTGTCTGCTAATAATCCTCTGACTCAAAGCAAGATTCCTCGGCGGACCTCGGAATGACAATTGCATGACAAATTTCTTCCTTATTCTGTGTTGGGTCTTCCCGACATAGGTTACTCGAAATGACATATTTGTTTAGGAAGGTTTAGTGAATCCAAGAACCAAAAAATTTCTATCGTATTACAAACCTTATTTAGGCATGTTCTTTGCCGACATTGCGTGTGCCATTATTGTGTCGGCAATTACGCTGATACTTCCTTTATGCATTCGAGATGTCACTAAAAATGTATTAGCAACGGTTACACCAAACACGGTCAGTCAAAGCTACACAATGCGCGTGATCCTGCTTGTCTTGGTTGCCATTCATACGGCTTGCAATATTTTTGTCTCTTACCAAGGGCATGTAATGGGCGCAC
>QQUD01000545.1 GCA_008501785.1 Chloroflexota bacterium | reverse complement strand
ATTCGGTGACGTATGTCTATTTGGAGGAGGATACGGTGCTGCCGCTGACGCGAATTATTGATGTAGATGATTATTTGGACTACATCACAAACGGAGTGCTGCCAAAGTTCAATGATGAAGTGAAGCAGGCGTTGGAAGCATTGTGGTCGTCTGCGGCGGTGCCTGGGTTTGATAAGGTAAGCCAGGATTTTGCACTGTCGTGTGCTGCGTGTGGGTTTGATATTGAGTTGGGGCCTTTGTCGGGCACGATTTTTATGGTGATGTTGCAAGATTTTATGGATCCGTGGACATTTAATCAGAAAAATTTGATGAAGTGTTGTAAGGAGATTTTGCTGCCGGATGGGAAGCAGATTCCATTTTGTGCATACAACAGTGTTGGGTATCGGGAGACAGCGGGCACGTGCCAAGGCAGAGGCGCAGGGGGTGTCTTTTAATCCAGAGCCATTGCAGTTTCATTTTGGCCCTCATGTACAGTTTAATGGGCAATCGATAAAGAAATATGACGCGGAGAACGCGGAATAACGCGGAAGAGAACGAAATTTCCGTACTCGTTTCGTTTTTTGTGTCCGGTGATTTTCATGAATATTGATGGGGTTTGGAAAGTGGAATGAATGCTATGGTAAATCCAAAATGTTTAGATAGTGATTATGTGAAGGCGTGCTGCACGGCCGTTTACGAATCCGAATGGACAAAACTGCTGTTGGGCGACTCTTTCCACCCTGGTGGTATGGCACTAACCGAGAGATTGGGAACACTGCTAAAATTGAAACCATCGGACCATGTGCTGGATGTGGCAGCCGGTCAAGGCCGCAGCACAATTCATTTGGCACAAACGTTTGGTTGCTGTGTAACCGGTGTTGAGTATGGCAAACAAGCTGTCGAGATTGCAAAAACAGCCGTTTCCACCACCAGCCTCTCCCACTTAATCACCATCGAGCAGGGGGACGCCGAAGCACTGCCTTTTGCAAACGGCCGTTTTGATGCCCTAATTTGTGAATGTGCGTTTTGCACCTTTCCCAACAAAAAAACGGCTGCTTTTGAATTTGCGCGGGTTCTTAAACCAGATGGGCGCATTGGCATCAGTGATATAACTCGTGATGGAACGCTGCCAACAGAATTAGCTGGATTAATGGCGTGGATTGCCTGCATTGCGGATGCACAACCAATTGCAGGTTATCTCGGTTATCTTGAGAACGCGGGTTTTGAAAATTTGGATACAGAACGGCATGATCAGACATTAGCAGAACTGGTGCGCTCTGTGCAGGCTAAGCTGTTTGGCGTTGAACTGATGGTAAAGTTGGATAAATTAACGTTACCTGAACTTGATTTTGACCAAGCCAAACAAATTGCACACAGTGCGGGAACGGCCGTTCGACAAGGTAAGTTAGGATATGCCCTCATTCATGGCAAAAAAGCAGCCAATACTTAGACAAAACCTTTACACCGTGGTATGATAACTGTACAAACAAGCTTATTTCATAAATTGGAGTGCAATTATGCGCGTAATTATCACAGGTGGAACAGGTCTAATTGGCAGTAAACTATCTGCCAGTCTGGCAAAAGATGGACACGAAGTCATTATTTTGAGCAGGAATCCAGCAAAACATGCACTGCCCACAGGCGTTCGTGCTGAGAAATGGGATGCACAGACAGCTAATGGTTGGGGTCATCTAGCAGATGGTGCTGGTGCAATTATTAACCTGGCGGGTGAAAATATTTCTGGCAACGGTTTCATCCCTGCCAGGTGGACCCCGGAACGAAAAAAACGCATTGAACAAAGCCGTTTAGATGCAGGGCAAGCAATCGTTTCTGCCATTAAAGCTGCCAAACAAAAACCAGGCGTCGTCATTCAGGCATCAGGGGTTGATTATTACCCTGACAGCGGCACGTTGGTTGATGAATTGGCATCTCCAGGCAACAGTTTTCTAGGAGATGTTGTGACTAACTGTTGGGAACCGGCAACGGCTGAAGTTGAGTCGATGGGCGTGCGCCGAGTCATAGCACGGCTGGGATTGGTTTTGAGTATGGATGGCGGTGCGCTCCCTATCACGGTATTGCCATATCGACTTTTTGTCGGGGGGCCATTGGGCAGTGGCAATCAATGGTGGTCGTGGGTGCATATTGATGATGTGGTGGCTGCGCTCAAGTTTTTTATTGAAAATAAAAACAGTCAGGGTGCCATCAATGTGACGGCACCCAATCCGTTGACAAACAAAGCGTTTGGGAAAGTTATTGGGAAAGTGTTGAAACGGCCGTCTTTCTTCCCCGTTCCCGCTTTTGCCCTCAAGCTCTTATTAGGCGAGATTGCGGCCATTGTATTGGAAGGGCGCAATGTTTCCTCACAAAAGCTGCAAGATTTAGGTTTTTCGTTTACGTACACAGAGGCTGAATCAGCTTTGCACGATTTACTCTGATAAAAAAGCGGCGATGCATAAATAGACATCTCCGCCAACAGGGTTTACTTTAGCGTATTTCGAAAAGGTGTTGTGTGGTTTCGAGGGGAACGGCCGTTAAATTTGTACTCGCTACCACCGAAAAACTCCACGAATATACCGTTGCATCATTCGTCAAGCTAACTGTATAAGTTTCACCCACATCCAATGGATTTTTTGGCATCATCACAATGGCGTCTCGAGAATTTAAAATAAGGCGGCCTAAATTTTGCTCATACGCACCACTGTTAACATAATTGGTTTCATCATACACACAATGTTCCAGATCACCACTACTGCTCTTAAAACTACTGGCTGTAATATTGGGTGTAATTGAGCCTGATCCTAATTGAATCATAAGTGGCGGACCAGAAGGGCTAACATAACCTGGACAAGACGTTAACGGGTCAGGCCATTCATTTCCACCATAATTGGTTAACCAATAAGACTCCCCGTCACCGGGAAAGTAGATAGGAAACGTAACCTCAGCAGGAATAGACCCACGTCCACGCAGTACATCAAGTGTGGCTCCGGTTTTCCATTTGCCAATTGACTCCCGATAGCTGCCATAACCGGCTTCTAGCAAACCTGGATCAAGCACACCAATCGCATGAAAAGGACCTGTCATCCACAAATTAATCGCCCACTCATCACTGGCACTAGATGAGCTAGAGACGGCTACATTGCCATTGTCTCCGGCAGCCGCACCCTCTGGAGTATACCAGGGATTACTACTGTCTTCAGAATGTGTAATCTCATCGTTTTTGACCATATACTTACTGTGCAACACGGCTCCTGCTGAGTAGGTGCTGTTTTCAGAAACCGTTGGTAGATTTGCTAATTCTCGAAATTGGTTTACGTATTGCAACCATTCGGGATCAGTTATTGGATTAATAACGAAGGGCAAATATTGTTTTGGCTCAATTGCGGTTGGTTCGGCGTGGGAAACGGCCGTTTCTCCAACAATAACAATCAACAAGACCATCACACTCGTCAACCATGCCAACAGCGATAAGGTGTGTTTACTCATTATATACTCCTGTAATGAATCTCTTATACCTATAAGTTGTTTTTCTAATCATCTATTTTAGCAGGCTTTTAACAAAAAAAAGTGTTTTATTTCTCTCACAAACCTTATCTGATTCCCCAGCCCCAATACTGCAATACAAATATCAAACTATCTGAAAAGACAGGTCAATTCCAACCAAAATACAAATGTTTAGCCTATTTAGGAAAATTGTTTCGTTGAAAATGGCAACGGATTACATTGCCGATAAAGAACCTGTGAGAGAGTTTGATTGCACCTTTCGACCCTCGTTAGAAATCACGCCCGTCAACCGTAGTTGACGAATCACAGATTCTGCGGCAATCGAAGGAAGTACCTGCGACATATCGACAACAAGTTCTGGTGCAAAAGGCGCTTCATAAGGCACATTCACACCAGGCACATAATCTGCATCCCCCTGTTTGGCCAGCGCATAAATCCCTTTCGGATCACGCTCTTCACAAATGACCAAAGGGCATTGCAAAAACACTTCTGCAAAATGTTCGACTTGCTGACGCGCCTTTTCTCGATACCCCCTTAAATTTCCAGTGGCGGCAATTAAAACATTCGTACCACTTTGCGACAGATGGGCAGCCAGATAAGAAATCACATCATAAAACCAGCTCCGTTCTTCATCTGTAAAAGCCGGTTTTGGGGTGAATTTTTCTCGTAGTTCATCCGAATCTAAAATGACTGAGGGAACATGCTGCTTTAACAGCTGTTCCTGAATGGCATGAGCCAACGATGTTTTTCCCGATGCTGGCAACCCTGTCAACCAAATCACAAAGCCAGATGGTACACTCATAACGATTTCCCTTTAGAAATTGAATTAAAATCACGCTCCAAACTTAAACATGAATAAATCTATTTTTTAGAGGTTATGCGTAAACAACATGCGAGCAATCAGGGGTACAAAAAAAGCGTAAGCGCTACACGCTTGTAATCCCCTTTGTCATTGCGAATTTCATACAATACAAAGGATTTTTTATGCTCATCAACACCATTGTGCCGATTCCAGACCTAAATCAAAAGTGACATTTGAACAATTGCCGCCGACAAATGTCATCAATAAAAATCCAAAAAATTCAACAAATTATCCAATTCGTGATTTTATTTAAACGAAGTACAATAACGAATATGACAAATCGGGTTTATTATCGCTGCTTCCGGGGTTGCCCGGGTGAATATTCTGTATTTGATGTGATTTATACGTGTCCAACCTGTGGAGGGCTGCTTGAAGTTCACCATGAACGGGAGACGCTGCAAAGGCGCAGCCCAGCCGCCTGGATGAAGCTGCTTGAGCAACGCACCGGCACAACAGAATGGCCCTATGGCAGTGGCGTTTGGGCCATGAAAGAATGGGTGATGCCTGGTTTGGATGATGACAATGTAGTGAGCATGTTTGAAGGCAATTCGAACCTATTTTGGGCTGAACGGCTGGGCAAACAGCTTGGTGTTCCCGATCTCTGGATTAAGCTCTGTGGCAACAGCCATACTGGCAGCTTCAAAGATTTGGGAATGACCGTACTTGTCAGTGTCGTCAAACAGATGATTGCGCAAGGCAGCCCGGTGCGTGCCGTTGCGGCTGCCAGCACGGGCGACACGAGCGCAGCCCTGGCAGCGTATGCGGCCGCAGCAGGGATTCCCTCCATCGTCTTTTTGCCACACAACAAGGTCAGTGCCGCCCAACTGATTCAGCCAATTGCCAATGGCGCACACGTGCTGGCACTGGAAACAGATTTTGATGGCTGCATGAACATTGTGAAAGAATTGACTCAAGACAACTCCATTTTCCTGGCGAACTCGATGAACAGTTTGCGCATTGAAGGACAAAAAACGGTTGCCATTGAAATTGTGCGCCAATTTGATTGGGAAGTGCCGGATTGGATTGTAATTCCGGTTGGCAATCTGGGGAATATTAGCGCTTTGTACAAAGGTCTAAAATTGATGATGGATTTAGGCATCATTAACAAGATGCCGCGACTGGTTGCAGCCCAAGCCGAAAAAGCAAATCCGTTTTACCAAAGCTACAAAAACGGTTTCCAAGACAAGGTGTCTTTGCAGGCACAGGATACGCAGGCTTCGGCGATTCGCATTGGTGATCCAGTGAGCTATGAAAAGGCTGTGCAAGCGGTACAAGAGACCAATGGTATTGTTGAACAAGCTTCAGAACACGAGTTAGCAAATGCGGCGGCGTTGGCAGATCGAACAGGGTTATATGCATGTCCGCATACGGCCGTTGCCCTTGCTGTCCTTTTCAAACTAATGGAACGCAATGTCATCCAAAAACACCATCGCACGGTGGTGATTAGCACAGCACATGGCTTGAAGTTCACTAAGTTCAAGGTAGATTATCACGAGAATCAACTGCCTGAGGTGGAAAGCCAATATGCAAATCCACCTGTGCAGTTACCGGCAGATGTCAAACTTGTGAAGGAAGAATTGACGCGACGGCTGGAAACGGCCGTTTAAAACCAAAAATATTAGAAACGAGGGGTTTTGTAAAAACCCCCGTTTCTTTGCCAACCAGATACCAACAACGCAATTTCACCCATTTTTGTAACAATTCACGCATTTGTGTGTTTAAACACTCGAATAACGAATAATCATTTTCCAAAAACCATTCAATAGAAAAAACGGCCGTGTTTTGCCAGTTATTTTTGGTAACCAATGCGGCGCATACTCAAACAAGGAGGTGATGTCGTCCAATCAAAACATTATTCAGTTGGGTGAGCTGATTTAATGTGGCAAAACGTTGTTTGTTAAAAAACAACATTTGCCTTGCGAACGAGGAGGAAATTATGTCTGAGAATAAAAATGGTAGTCGTATTGGTTATTTGCCGAATGATACTCCACCCATTGGGCAATTGATTTTATTGGCCTTTCAACATGTGTTGACCATGTTCCCGGCAACCGTGTTTGTGGCCTTGTTAACAGGCTTTCATGTGAGCACCGTGCTGCTTGCATCCGGTGTATCCACCATTGTCGCTTTGTTATTGTCGAAGCGAGGTATCGGTAAATTTATCCCTCTGTTTTATGGCTCTAGTTTTAGCTATATTGCTGCTTATTTGGCGATCACCAATGCTGAATTTGGGGTTCCCGCCAGTGATGAGCTGCTCAGCACCATGCAAGCCGGGATTGTTGCCACCGGTGTACTCAACATTATTGTGGGGTTGATTATTCGCAAGGTGGGCAAAGCGGCCGTTGATAAAGTGTTGCCACCTGTTGTGACTGGCTCGGTAGCGGCCGTTATTGGCTTTGCACTTGGCTTTGCAGCACTCGATATGGCCGGTTCAAACTGGCTTGTAGCCATTGTTACCTTACTGGTCACCATATTGTTCTCCGTTTACCTGCAAAATCGTGGATTTGCAGGGATGTTGCCGATTCTGTTTGGTGCAATTGCCGGATATATCGTGGCCGTCCCATTTGGATTGGTTGATTTAAGTGCTGTGGGTGCTGCCAGTTTTATCCAAGCACCTCATATCACATTCCCAAGCTTCACTGGAGACTTGGCTGTCACAGCTATTTTTAGCATTTCCATTATGGCGCTGGCAACGATTCCAGAATCAACCGCACATCTTTACCAGATCAGCCTGTATGTAGACCGGTTGGCAGAAGACACAGATCAAGAAGCATACAAATTAGACCAGCATATCGGGTTCAATCTTGTGCTCGATGGCATTGGCGACTTCCTCAATGGGTTAATTGGCGCAACAGCAGGTACCAACTATGGTGAAAACAACTCGCTGATGGCAATTACGCGCAACTATTCAGGGCCAGCGTTAATTGGTGCGGCCGTGATTGCGATTCTGCTATCATTCATTGGCAAGCTGTCAGCTATCGTTGGCACTGTACCACTGGCAGTTAGTGGTGGGTTGGCAATTTATTTATTTGGGGTCATTGGTATGCAAGGAATTGCGCTAATGGTTGAGAATCGGATCAACTTGTTTGACCCCCGCCAGCTTGCAGTGGGTGCTGTGATTATGGTAGTCGGTATTGGTGGGCACATTGGGTATCCCGGTGGATTTTTACCAATTCCAATCATGCAGAGCATTTTCCCGAATGGATTACCAGCGATTGCCACAGGTGCCATCCTGGGTATTTTGATCAATGTGGTTTTCTTGGTTTTTGAACCACCTGTAGCGGAAAAAGCAGGCGAGGCGAGTCCAGCAGCAGCGGATTAGGAAAAAGATAGAGACCGAGACAGAGATTGGGCAATCTCTGTCTCGGTCTCTATCTCTGTCTCTATTTCATTTTTTCAAGCACACCTTTGACATCGGCGGGCTGCCAGCCGGGGGGCTTGAGCAGTTTGCCATCGGCGCGACGGGGGCCACCGATTTTTTCCATGTTGGCACGATGTACTTCAGCAAAAACGGCATCGGCATCCACACCACACGATGAGAATGTACCGTAAACGACGTAAAGCAAGTCGGCGAGTTCGTGGGCCAGCTCGGTGACGTCTGGCGTGGTGCCGTTAGATAATACGGCCGTTAACTTCTCAATCGCCTCTGTCACTTCCTCAAACTCTTCTCGAATGAGCTGCTGCCGCAATTGTAAAATCTCAGCGCTAGGCACAGTAGGTGATAGTGGCCTTTTTGCCCCAGCCGCCAGTTGAAAATCTTCAATGTGTTGAAAATTACTTTTCATTTAAAACCTCGTTGATGAGTTGAGAGAGGGACATGTCTGTCATGGATGCCAGCTTGACGTCTGCTTGGTCGAAGTTGAGAGTGCGGGTGATTTGGTTGGGAACGGCCGTTACCCACATCCCAGCCCGTTTCGCCGCCAGCACGCCATTGGGTGAATCTTCCAGCGCCATCGATTCGGTTGGCTGAACGCCGAGTGCAGACATTGCTGCTAGATACACATCTGGTTCTGGTTTGGGTTTGTCGCCAACATCATCGCGACAGCGGACCGTCTTAAACCAGTGAGTCAGGCCAAGTTTTTCTAAAAGAGGATCAACCCAGCGATGCGGTGAACTGGATGCCAGCCCGACATGCATCCCCAAAGCTTTTGCTTCCGCCAAATATGCCTCCACACCAGGCATGATGTCTTGCTGCGCCAGCAATTCATTGTCACGCTTTTTGCGCCGCGCATGAACCTCATTCCGATTCACAGGATGCCCTAGCTGCTGCTCTAAAAATACGTAGGGATTAAAATGATTAGCCGACCCAATTTGCGCCGCCCAGGTATCAAACGGCAGGTCAGCCCCGAAAAAATCAAATGTTTCTTGCCAAGATTGGAAATCGGCCGTTTCTGAATCAAAAATCAAGCCATCAAAGTCAAAAATCAGTGCGTTTATCATGGCATTTGTTATAACGCAAACCAAAAATCGTGCCAAAACAAATAATGATACAAATTTGTGTGATATTTCAACAATACAGTCAAAAAATAAAAATTTAGAACGTCAAAATCTAAAGCACCGTCACAGTAAAGAGGAAAATAATCATTGCATTTTGAGATACTGGTACAACGCTCTCATTGTACAATCATTAATTATCCTTTAAATTTTTAGCCTATTGAACAAATTTTATTTATGCAAGTATGAAATTTTAAAAAGAGGTAGGCAATAATGTTATTTTTGAATCGTGAAGATGGACAAGGTTTGGTAGAGTATGCATTGGTACTGGTACTGGTAGCGGTTGTTGTAATCGCTATTTTGACCCTGCTCGGTCCGCAAATTGGTAATGTCTTTAGCCGTATCATTTTTGGTTTCGGATAAGATTTCACATCAATATTTATCCTAAACTCAATTTTTTTGAGACCCAAAAGCCCTATCTTGAAGATAGGGCTTTTTATTACCCGTTGATCCAATCTATTACAAAAGCTATTCAAACGCCAGCACTTAGACCACCAGGCGTGAAGATAGCCGTTTTCCTTCTAAATGCTTATTGTGGCCTGGAAATCAGTGGCAAATACATTTTCCGACCTAGCCTCAGTGCAAATGGCATCTTCCACGGGGCAACATTTTGATCAAACAAACCATCATCTATGTAAGTGTATATATCTAGTGTGTAATCGTAAGCGGGTCCCAGTTCAAATGGCTTAGTCATTTTGATAACATCAAAAGTCAAATCTTGTGAAAACGTCGTTTCCGTCTGATTCTCAATTGTCGTATCCAGATCAAACACAGCGATTATTTCATCTCCATATGTCCAATTGACCGGAATATCCAATTCCAACTGATAATCCACGTTGTAGGTTATTTCTGCACCGACTCCACTCTCCACAACCGTGTTACCATTCATCACGCGATAAGGAACCGCTTGAGGCAGCATAATTTCCGCAAATAGTTGCGGTGTCAAGGTAAGCTTTTGATATTGGGACATCATAAAGTTAGTATCAATATCGAGCAAATCTACACAAAAATCAAACTCAATACCAATATCAATCTCTTCACATATCCCAAACACATAGGGCAACCAGGTATCAAGATCAGCCGAAACTTGCACAAAATCTTCATCTGCCCCTTCGGCGATCAAGGTTGCACCGTCAGCTAAAGTGCTAATTTGATGCTGCACATTCGGAATACGTACACTCCCTTCAATGCCAGGTATGAGATCAAGAGAGACCGGGTCTGTCACATCAAATGAAAAAATCGTATCTGTTGTCAATGGTAGGTGCAATGGCGTCCCAAAACTTGTATCGTCGCAATCAAAAATGTAACAAGCTTCCCCCATGAGTTCAAGATAAAATTCATAGGTCGTATCAATATCAATCTGACCACTCAACGGATTAACAACAAATTGAACCCCCTCTTGAGCTGCCCAATTTGTTTCAACAGTCACTGTTTGACCTGGGACAATTGCAGAAGATTGCGTGGTTGATATTGCTACAGGATAAACAATATCTGCTGATGCGGCTCCAAAATCTCGAAAAACGGCCTCCAATGCAAACTCCCCATACGTACGACCGCTCAACGTTACACCAAGAGCATCCGGTATTTGCGGCACATTCGGGTCAGATGGAACAGCAGCTTGTGCCAAAAAGCTGCCATCTAACTCAAAATCTTCATCCCAATCAAACCGCTCGATAATCGATACAGATGTATCAGGAATGGACCACGCTTCTCCTGGTCCCCAAATACTTTGATTGTGCGACTCAAAGACAAGCTCGTAATGGGTCACAATTGGGATGGCAGCGGCTTCAAGAAATTGAAAATCGTTAAATAAAAGGATCGACAAACACATAAACACGCCAAACAAAAAGAGGTTTTTGATCTTTTTCTCCATTTTTATTCCTTTGGTCAATCAAAATGAAATCAACCAGCTATTGAGTAGGTTTAGGGGTATTGCGGCATCAACAGCAAAGGACATTGTGAACACGCAACGAAACAACTGTTGATGTCCAAAACAATACGCAGGAACACTATTCACTAATCTAGCATGTTTTTGAGATAGCGCAAAACGCTATCTGTAACGAAATTATCGTTAAATTACATAGATGGGATTATTCGTAGGCCAGCACTTCACGGACCGTCAGGCG
>QQUD01000536.1 GCA_008501785.1 Chloroflexota bacterium | reverse complement strand
ATGTTAAGGGGTTGCACAACGCGCCCCCTTGTTTTGTTCAACAACTGCTAAGGCAGTTTCAACATAAATCCCTCACCGTTATTGTACACAGCGCCTGGCCGTTATGGCCACGCACTGCACAACAACTCATCGCTACACAGCTAACCTAACTTCTGCTCAACTACTTGAATGTCACTCATTTCACTCTAGCGCGGTTGTCTAAGGGGTTATCACATGATATTTTCAACACAATGACCCGTATGTGTAACACACACAGATATTACGCTGACTAACTCCCCTTCTTTTTCCCTGTACCGCTGTATTTTTCCACTGTCAGACTGGCCCAATGAAATAAAGCGGCCTCATCCGGCACAAACTCTTCCGGCTCCTGGGGCTGCAATCTCTGATCATGGTAAGTGGTCATGAATTCCGCAGTCAACCAGCGCATAAAGGATTGGAACTTCATCCGGTTTTCCCGTGCCCAGCTTTTGAGCAAATCAGCCATCATGGGCGCAATAAGGGCCGGTACCCGCTTCTTCTCTTGAGACACATCCTGCCAATCACCAGGGCGAACCCCATCCTCATACAGGAGCGCCATTTGATCTACAACCCAGCGCATAAAGGGCTGCATCATCATTCGATGTGCCGGAGCCATTCGATTCAGACGCTGTGCAACAGGTAAAGGCAACAGTAAATTAACATACTGATAATTCCCTTGCAGAGGGCGATTGGTATCAGGCTTATCCCGCATGGAACGAAAGACGATCTCGCTAGCCGTAGCCTTTGGGCGACTTGGCGGTTTAGGCTGCTCTGGTTCCGGCAGATCCAAATCGCTTAAATCCAAATCTTCCCCTAACAGGTCCAAATCAAATGGATCGTCAAAAGCCTGATACTTCTTTTTAGACATAGGTAGGTTCCTCAATACTGTAATCGGCGGCAACCATGTCGATTAGCTGCTGATAGGCAACTGCAGCGGGATGCGTCGGCTCATATTCCTGAATTGTCAGCCCACCACGAGCCGGTGCTTCACTCACACGCACTGACCGGGGAATAGGCTCAGCCATTCGCCGGGCGTATCCTTGTTTTTGGAAGCGCTCCATCATAGCCTGCGTCAAATTCAGACGTGGATCAACCATAACCGGCACCAGGTAAGCCACGTGGCATTCTATCCCATTTTGCTGGTCAGTGATAATTCCTTGCGCGTGTTTGAAGGTTGCGCGCGCCGATTTAAAGTCAAGCTGTGTGGGCACAATGGCTGCATCAGAAAACGCATGAACAGCTTGTTGGAAGGCATCAAGTGTTGGCGGACAGTCCAGAATAATAAAATCAAATATTCTGTTTAATGGGCTTAATCGCTGTACAAACAGACTGGCAATGGTGGGAAATGTACTGTAGTCTGTGCGACCACTGCTAAGGAGCCTTTGCACCTCACGCCCAACCTCCTCCACCATTCCTGTTTTAGCTTCTACCAGGCGATCACTGGCCGGAAGCACATAAAGGCCGGGGCGTGATGGGCCATCCTCTGCTTTTCGATCTGCACTCATCACATTTTGTTTAATAGACGTGCGTATGTCAGTTTGACCATCCAACAGGCGGCTGACACAGCGCGAACCTGGCCGCAAACCCAACATAGTTGCAGCACTATCACCCTGCGGGTCCAAGTCGATAATAAGCACCTTGCCGCCTTGCGGGGCCAACTTACGCGCCAGGCCAAGACCCAACACGGTAGCAGTCGTTGTTTTTGCTACCCCACCCGCTCTGTTTTCTACAGATAAAATGGCCATAAATAGCTCTCCTCAAATAATAATTACAATAGTTTACAAAAGATTAAAATATATTACAATATCTTTCAATTATTTGCAATCTATTGTACAACAGAACTCGAAATCAGCCAGAACGAATGTGCTGTTCATTTCCGACTTGTGACCCACATATGGGGAAACAGCACGCTGAGGGCAAATTTGGCGGGTTTCAAGCAAGATTGGGAATTGAGGGAGAAGGGTGGGGGGGCGCGTAATTATTACATATCATCTTCTGCTGCATCAGCAGCCACAACTTGGGAAACGTAGCCCCAGCTATTTAAGATTGGTTTTGGCTCATCCAGGTGAATCGTCTTGACGAAATCATCATAATCAAACGAGCGAAAGAGGAGTATTATTTGTTTCACTTTAGAGACCAACACCTTATCAAGATATGCGACATATGCTTCGTCTGGAGTTTGATAAAGGCCAGACTCCGGGGATTCAAGGACATACAGTTATCCAGCTCATATCGGTCAAGCAAGTTGCTAGCTACTATTCAATTTCAACATGATTTGGTAACTTTGCCACCGCATTCACGTGTTGTACTTCTGATACAACAGTGGGGCTGCGCAGGAGATTTCTGCATGTTTCGCCTCTCGCACAACCGAGATTCTGGCATTTACGGCCGTTTCTTCATTATTCTATTCGAGCAGGGGAAACAGTCAGTCTTTCTTTATCCGGTAGGGTAGGGGAAGGTTACTATCAGAAACCATATCACCTCCTCGCCAATAAACATCCACAACTTGACCCAATCCCGAACAGCGGTGGAATGAACATGGGCAAGTAATTTCGCATAGTACGCGATTCTGGATGTAACTTTTTGTGCTGCGTATTCCCCACAAACGCCATCGATACCTCTGCCCCTAGCGTTTCAATCCCGCGTGAGAACGTCTTGTTTGCCATATAGTTTTTCAAAATATCAACCATAGCCTTGTCTACACGCTTCTGCTTGCCAGCAAACGCAT
>QQUD01001026.1 GCA_008501785.1 Chloroflexota bacterium | reverse complement strand
TGTTATGATCAGGCATTCTGGTACACCTGATTCTCCCATCACGGTTGCTGCATTTCCTGGAGAAACCCCCGTGATTGATGGTCAGTATAAGTTACCTACACATGTAAGCGGTTGGGGAGGGTGCAATGATACGGTCTCACCACCTACATGCTTTAATTATGGACATTTAGTTGGGATTGAAGGGAATTACATTGTTTTAGACGGGTTCGAAATCCGGCACTCCCTGGGTCGTGGCATAGCTGTTTATAAATACAATGGCAGTCCAACTGAGGCCATTATTAAAAACAACAACGTTCATGATAATCGAGATGTAGGCATTTTGATGCATGAAGCGAGTAACATCATCGTTGAAAATAATGACATATCATACAATTCCAATTTTGCGACACACGACAGGAGTGCTGGTGAATTGAATTGGTCAGCAGGTGCTGTCTCAGTACGATCCGACAACATTATTTATCGTGGAAATACCATTCACAATAATTGGGGTGAAGGAGTCATAACAGGTAATTATTCTGGCTCTACTAATATCATCATTGAAGATAACATTTTTTACGACAATTTCGCCCTGCAAGTTTATGTACATCGGTCACAAAATGTAATCGTACAACGAAATCTGGTTTATTGTACGGATGATTCGAGATTTTATCGCGGGGGAGATCGTACCTTTGGCATTGTTGTGGCTAATGAACCGCCACCACAGGGCTTTTCAGATGGATTACGAACAAAGGATATTGATATTTTGAATAATATCGCCGCAGGCTGTCGCCAGAACTTTGCTGTATGGGGATCTGATTCGGCCGAAAGCGACTATCCCATCATCAATATGCATGTAGCCCACAACACGTTTGTAAATGCTGTATCAGATCGCAACAGTGATGCAGCTAAAAATGTAATTTGGACCAACTATAATTATGAAAATGTCCAATTTGAAAACAACATTATTTATCAACAAGATGGGACAATCGCACATATCGCACGAAATTACCCAGGCCTTACTTTGAGAAACAATCTCTGGTCTAGCTCGCCCGTATCCACTGCCGCAGGTACTGGTGATATTGTTGATGATCCGCAACTTGTAAACCCGACTACCTCATTAACTGGGGGGCAGGTTGATGCAGCATGGTATATGCTCCAATCATCATCACCAGCGATTAATAATGCTGCAACAGGGACTATTATTTCAAATGATTTCTTTGGGGATTTGAGGGACAATAATCCTGATATTGGTGCTTGCGAAAACAAATAAATCATCAAAAACGATGTATTCTGCTTGACCTACTTTCAATTCAAGCAGAATATATCGTGGTCTATTTAAGGAAGGGGAGAGGTAACGGCCGTTTCATTGCAATCAAACATTAAACTGCTTCACTTGGGGTAGTTTTTTTAATGAAAGAAAAGCGTTTGCCAATTACTGAAAGTGCAGTGTTCCAAATTTCCATAATGAGCTCTTTTTGAGTCAAATAGGAAAATGGTAAAAATACCACACCACCAATACCAATAAGTAAAAATAAACCGAGAAAATTATATTGACCACCAATTAGCTGCTGAACGGGAGCTTTCACAGCAAAAACAACCAACATCATCAGGAATCCAGAAAGAATGGGGGGTAAAATTGCACGAATTGTCAGTTTACTTGAACCAGGCAATATTGTATTCACCTGGTACATATTATAAACTGCGCCAATGAAATGAGAAATCACAATAGCAATCGCTACAATCGCAATACCTTGAGAAAGAAAAAGTAAAACCAGAGGGATCATAATCACAAGCAAAACCAACCCATTTCGTGTATTATAATCCGGTTTTCCCAACGCTTGAAACAATGGTATTGTATTACTCGCAATCGGTCGCGTTAACAACAATAAAGCAAAAATTTGCATAATAGGTATCATAGGTGCCCACTTTGCACCCCACAACACCCACACCATCTCAGGAGCAATTGCTAACACACCAAAAGCAAGAGGAACAACAATTAACAAAACTAATTGGACACTCTTCAAATAAGCACGAGTCAATTTATCTGGATCATGCTGCATTTGCGTATAAGATGGCAAAAACACAATCCCAACAACATTATCACTAATCTGGATAACCGTATTATTTGAAAAGTCGTAAGCTTTTGAATAATAACCCAATGCCTGTTTACCTAAGTAACGACCAACTAACCAATCGTCCACATGCGTATGCAAGTAATGAAGTACTGTCGAAAAAGTGCTTTGAATACCGAACCGCAGCAAATCCCTCACCACTTTCATATCCCATCGACGTGGAATAATCCAATCCCAGCCAGGTGATAGCCAAAAATATGCAACTGTATGAATTAAGGAACTAATAAGATTTGCATACACCAGACTCCATACACCATAACCAAGAAAAGCAAGCGTCAATGTCATGGTTGTATAAGTAATCCTGTACAACATGCCTGCAATACCTACTTTGCCAAACATCAACTGTTTCCGTGTTAATGCAGCAGGTATCGCATACGCAGCATCAATCAAGATTAATAGTGACAACCACCGTAAAATCGGAACAATTTCTTCATCTCCTAACAGTCTGGCAAAAGTTAATATATTTGTATTGAGAATTAAAAAGAGGATAGTCGCAAACCCCATTGTGATCACAAAAGATGGAAAAGCAATTTTCCGATTATCGTGTGAGGATTGTATAATTGCCGTTTCTAATCCCAAAGCCGAAAACAAACTGGACGTTGTCAGCAAAATCAACGCGAGTGCCACAGCACCAAAATCCTCAGGGTTTAATAAGCGCATTAAGAAGAGCGCTCCAATAATATTGATTGGACGGAACAACATGGTTACAGCGCCCATAATCAAGCTGCCACGAGCAGTTTTGTATTTTAATTCATCATCTTTCACAGTTTGTAGTCCAATTCGTCTACGAAGTTATTAATAAACTTCATTTTCATACATTTCAGCAACTTCCGCCCACGTTACGCCACCTCGCATCTGAACTGCATTTTCTTTACATTGCTGTAAAAACCCTCGATCATCTACAAATCGATGTAAAGATTTAGCAATACTATTGGCATCATCCTTGACTAGTAAACCATTTACACCTTCCTGAACAACTTCCCGATGGGAAGCCACATCTGTAGAAATAATTGGTAAACCAAGCGCACGGTATTCAAGCACTTTTATTGTCGGATGATAATGCCAAGTTGGGCGGTCGGGAATGTACGCTAAACCAACATCGTACTTTGCTAATAAGTCAGGAACTGCTTCATAATGTACGGGGGGGAGAAAATTGACAACATTGTCTAATTCAAGCTCTTTTGCGAGTTGTTGATAATGACCATTTGCAGCATCGGGGCCAACAAAATCCAAACAGAAGTTAGGGGCTTCAGACGACACTTTTTTCGCTGCATAAAGGAGTCGCTCCAAAGTTCGTAGCGGGCTAATTATGCCAAGATAAATAAAACGTACCGGTTCATTGGTAGAACTCTGCGACAGCTTATTCACATCAAATTGTAAAAACTGATTATCTACGCCAAGTGGAACAACCGATCCTTTTTTCTTCCAATTTTTACCCAGAATTCGAATTGCACCACCTTCATGTAAAAAACATGCGCGATCAAAAAAGAAACGAGCCCACATTTGCAGCGTGAAAATTAACAATTTCTCTTTGAGCCGCGCCGTTGGTCGCTCACTAACATGTTCATTAATCTGGCGAATATCTAAAACATATCGCGTCTTCTTCGGACCAAAAAGTGGCAACACCCAGGCTGCTATATCCATGTTAATCTGAACAACATCAGGTTTGTGTTCTTGCAAAAAGCTACGCACCCTCCACATCATAGCCAAATATTGTAGACGATAGGCTAATTTTCGAAATGGTGCTAATTTTGCCAATCGTTGAAATGAATGTTCTGGCCCAGGTAAAGTAGCGACAACCTGCTGATCATTAAGCCACTGTACATCATCATTATCATCTGGTAATCCAATCCACACTTTATGGCCATGCTTTCTAAATCTTACTGAAAGTTTTTGATATTCAGGAGTAGGCGTTTTTGAATAAAAATGGAGTAAGACTATGTGCATTGTGATTCCTTAATTATTTCTTGCTAATTTGGGCATAAAGATCATTAAGCTCATTCATGACCCGTTCCCAAGAATAAACTTCATGGATTCTTTGCAAAGCCTTAGCACCAAATTCTTGAATACGTGTACGATTTTGCAAAAGTTCATCGAGCTTCAAATATAAATCATCTGAATTACCCGCATCAAAGGCAATACCAGCATCTGCAATGGTTTCTCGGTTTTGCTCAATGCCATTCACAACCACACAACGACCACACGACATAGCACTCATCAGCGCCGGGGAGTTCCCCTCCATAACTGATGGTTGCACATAAATCAGAGCATTCGCAAAAAGTTGTCTTGCGGCTTGTCCATATTGATAGCCTAAAAACCGCACTTGCTCATTCGCACTTTCTTTTAATTGATTCACATAGGTTGGATTGTCTGGATTTTCACCCACAATAATCAATGGCACATCCGTATCCAATTTATTGTACGCATCAATTAACAAATGCACGCCTTTATCAGGTCGCAACATGCCAACAAAAAGGATGTAATTTTCTGGTATGACATCCAGTTCAGCCAGCAAATCATTGCCGGGTGGATCCCAAATATCCGCCGCAAGGGTAATCACGAGCGGCTCTTTGCCAAAATATTTACCAAATTGCTTTTGTGAGGTTGTATTATCAACATAAACAGCATCTGCCCATCGGAAGGCGGCAGAGGCGGCCAATTTCAACATTCGTTGAGCATTCTTGCCCCATTTCGGCCGTTCCCAATCAATGCCATCCATATACACAACAGCTTTTTTCCCAGCCAGCTTAACCAAAGGTAAATAAAGTGCATTACCCATGCCATGAAAACTAACCACATCAGTCTTTTTCCTAAAAAGCGTGTGCAATGTTGCTAAAAAAGTATGGCTCAACATCTGCAATCCTGGCGGATTTAAAGCAGGCAAAGAAACAAGATGAACACCCTCATATATTTCTGGAGGATGCCGATAATAATTCCATCGACAATAAACGGTAACATTGTGACCGCGTGCTGCCAACCGCCTCGTTTTGGCATCTGTTTCTCGCTCCCCACCCCCAGCACCAGGCCGATCAGGAGGAAGCCCCTTCATGCCAATGAAAGATAAATTAAGCGGTTTGTCTGAAGATTTTGCGCTATTGCTGTCCATAACCCAATGCCTCTTGAATATATTCCTTAAGCGCATCTTGCCACGATCGCTGCCAATTCATACCGCGTAATTCAAGATTATAATTTAGTGCTGCTTCCATACGCGGACGAGGTGCTGGCAATGGAAACTTGGCGGAGTTAACCGGAATTAACTCACAAGAATCAATACCTGCGTATGCTAGAATAGCTTTTGCAAATTCGTATCGATTACAGTAACCATTTGTATTAACCAGATGGTAAGTGCCAAATAAACCCGTGTTCAATAATTTCTCAATACCTGTTGCAATGTCAACTGTATATGTAGGGGAACCAAATTTATCATCAACAATGCTTAAGCTAGGCCGTTCGGCTGCCAATTCAATGATTTTTGCAACAAACTTTTTGTCCTCACGACCTCCACCAAACATCCAACCGGCACGAACGATATAATATTTATCAAGTAATTTCTCTACAATTAACTCACCTTCATACTTAGAGCGACTATACCAACTTTCTGGATTTGGTTTATCAAACTCTGTGTATGGTTCACATTTGGTGCCATCAAACACGCTTATCGTACTTACATACAACATGCCAGCTCCAGCAGATTGGCATGCCAAGGCCACGTTTTGAGTACCAATTGTATTGGTGTGATATGAATCCCCTGGTTCCCGTTCGCAACCATCCACATCGGTAAGTGCAGCTAAATGAATAACCCAATCTGGGTTAATTTCAGCAATAGTTTGCCGCACCAACTCTGTATTTCGCACATCTAATTCTTCAATATCAGTAATTACTACATCGTAATTTTTTTCTTGGAAAATTCGGCACAAATCAGTACCCAACATCCCTTTTGCACCTGTTACTAGCACCTTCGACATTCATAACTCCTTGTCAAAATCGTTTTCTATTCGCTTATATTTAAAAAATTTCATTCTAATAAATGAATTTGCAAATACACTTTAACTTTCAAACGTTACACTGAATCTTGCATAATTACCTGATTGGTTAAGTTAATCAATGTTATGAAGCTCAATCCGCACGATAAACATAAATACGCATCAAATTATAATCCGCATTGTATAAGGTAGCATTTTCTTCGACCCATTGCAGAAAATTGGGGTTCATACGAGAATCGCGCCCAATTACATACCAAACATCTACTGTACTTTCGGCCAACGCCTCTGGTTTAAGATGATCGTCCCAGGTATTCATGTTGATTACATTATTACGTTTAAGGTAATAATTTCCGACAATGGAATCGTTGCTAACGACAATATCGTCTGTTTCGCTAACGTTTTTTACAAGAGCAAATGCTGATTTCATATCAGGACGATCTCCCAACAACTGGGTATAGTATTCATAATTCTCTTGAAGCGGTACAAAAAAAAGCACAATGGCTAATAAACCAATCATTAACCACCGACCTTCAACAGAAACATATTTAAAGAGTGTTGTCGCCGCAACAGAAGCTAACACTATCCAGCTTATTAAAGAAACGAATGTATAGCGACTATGTGCATATTGTACAGCTGAAGCACCCATTGTTATTACAACAGGCAAAATTGCAGCTAAGGTTAACAAAACAACAATTCGCCGACGTTTACTAATCAAAAACACAGCACCCATACTGCCCAAAATCAACAAAAAGACATCAACGCCTTGAATAAATTGTTTCAATATGACAGCAGGGCTGGTCTCAGAATAAACAAAATATATCTGAGACCACTCAGAAGGGTCTTGAATAAAATTCCAGGCAAAGACAATTCCAAATACGATACCTGGGAAAAAGATTATTGTAATATTTCTCCAATTAAGCCCATCAGGTTTACCAAACCAATTGGTTTGAAGCAAAATCAAATAACAAATAATAATGGGCACGAAATAAAGAGCTAGCAATCGTTCAGATGTAGCAAACCCCAAAAATAACATTGAGAGCAATAAGTATTGAACTTTATTTTCTTCAATTCCCCAGTAAAAAAAGAATAATGCGAGATTGAAAAATAGAAGGAGTGTCACATAAAAACGTACATTTTGTGACCATATTACATGCCAGGGCGACATCGCCAATAGTATAGCAGTTATCAATCCTGTTGATGTGTTAAACAATCGCCGCACAAAAACAAACATGATTGGTACAGATAAAACACCAATCAAAACCGGGGCCAAACGTGCTGACCATTCGCTTACGCCAAAAACAGAAATTGCTACGTTAATTAAAGAGGCTGTTATAGGATGTTCTGTAACAAATAACCTGGGGTTGTCTGAAAGATTTATCAATAGATTTTGAGCATTTTCGAGGGTAAATAGTTCGTCAACCCAAAAGCTCCACTCTCCTAGCCGAAACAGCCTGAGAACGGTTGCAATTGTTGTAATAAAAAATAGCTGCCAATATTCATTTTGTAATATTTTGGCTCCTAATCCCACCATCTTTGCAAGTTTGGAACCAGATTGATTTTGAACAAAATCATTTATTGTAAAGAGAGACTTTTTGAGCATTAATACCTAATCGTTTTTGCATCAAACCAGAGTAAATTGTGTGACAAATATATTCACGAGTGAATTGTCAACCTACCTGGACGCAACAGAACAGACATAAGGGCAGTCCTTATTGATGCGGTGTTAGAGTAGAGCAATCGGAAGATATGTTCATATGCACCATCGTGGGCACCCTTCCGCAATTACTTCATCCCTACAATTTAGATGAAATACATTTTATTTCAGATTGCCGTTAAGGCAATAGAGGAATATCTGGATCACAAAGATGAACTCTCGTTAAATGTCCATCGAAGTATACGACTTGGCAAGTTTCCCACACCCAAGTCCCAAGCGCAGGGTCTATTCGTGCTGTATCTGCGATGGCAAACCAAATTCGCTGATCACTATTCGATAAAACTTCTAAATCTGTTTCCCCTTCTGCAACCCGCATATCTGGAACGTCTTCTTGAAGATAATATTGTGTGACTACATCTGGATTGTTGGCAATTATTTTCTCGCCTGGTTGACGATGATATTCAATAAAATCAAATGCCTCTTGCCAACTTGGCCGCCCACCTTTTAATTCTGAAACGATTGTTGAAATTTCATCTATTGGGACCATTATGAATAGCGCAAATAATGCAGCACCGTAAATTAACTGTGCATTTTTATCTGTTATTTTGGAGCCAAGTTCGACAATTGCAAAGCTTGCCAATATTAACCAGAAAGGCATAGCGATGAATGTATAACGGCCATGTGTAAACTGAACAAAAGAAGCCGCTATTGTAACCATTAAAGGTACCGAAACAGCACTTGCTAATAACAAAGATGCGCGATCTTTTTTGCTAAAGAATAGAATCAATAACCCGACACCGCCCACAATTAAAATCTGGTAATCAATGCCCCGCACATATTGCATGAAGATTTCTTTTGCATCGATTGTCATGTCCCCAACAAACTCGCTAACCCAAAAGGCTGGGTTACTAAAAATTTTCCAGCCCACAATTAAGGTAACAATCATGCCAGGAACAAATACAATACTCAGATTTCGTAAATTAAATCCAGGGGGCATTTCAAAGCGAAAGAGCTTAATGAGAATTAAATAAAGCACAACTATTGGAACAATAAATCCACCCGTTAATCTTTCGGAGGCCGCTAATCCGAAAAACAGCAAAAACCAAACCATAAACCATGGCCGATCTTTTTCGATCCCATAATAGAATGCCAAAATCGCAAGGGTAGAAAATAGCATTAAAGAAGGGTAGAATCGCGCATTTTGAGACCAGAAAAAGTGCCAGGGTGACATAGCAAGTAAAACAGAAAATACCAATGCAACTGGCGTTCCAAAATTTTTCCGAATTGGGAAGTACAAAATAGGAATTGAAACGGCACCAATGATTGCCGGCGCTAAACGGGCACTCCATCCACTTATCCCATATTGACTGAAGGACCAATTGATTAATATGGATGTAAGCGGATGGCTCATTATAGCACCGGCCAGGTCAGTTGAAAAAAGTGTGAAAATATTTTTGGCTGACTCAACAGTGTATAGTTCATCAGCCCACATACTCCACTGACCAAGTTTGTAAAATCGCAAAGCAATAGCAAATATTGTCACGGAAACCAACATCACATATTGAAATGCTGGACGACGAATAATGCGTTCTACTGGTGCAAGTGATAAGAGCATGATGTTTTCCTCCTGAATGTAGGCTTATCTTCTAAAAAAACTATTTCAGATAAGGTAGTCGGTTTTTGGATAAGCGTTGATAAATATCCATTGTTGCTTGATAGTGAGTTTCTGGGTTATTGTTTGCTTCTACTAATTTACGGCCGTTTCTCCCCATCTCGATTGCTAATTGCCGATTATCCAATAAATATTGAATTTTTTGCGCCAAATCATCCGCATTGCCAGCTTCAAAAAGCAGCCCCGTTTCGCCATCCTTCACTAATTCTGGAATACCGCCAATACTTGCGCCAATTACCGGCGTGCCACATGCCAGCGATTCCAAAACACTCATCGGATAATTCTCATAACATTCAGAAGAAATAATAGAAAAAGCAGCCTTTTGAATACGTGGGATCAATTTCTCAGTGGTTTGAAATCCCAAAAATGTAATATTTTTGATAGTATGCTCGTTGGCATAGGCCAACAGTGGATCGTGCAATTCACCACTGCCTGCCACGTATAGATGGGAAGTTTTGATTTGTCGCATCGCTTCGAGTAACGTCGTCACCCCTTTTATTTTGGTCAACCGTCCAAAAAAGAAAAAATAATTTTCTGGCTCGAAGCATGGTGTAAAGGAGTTCGGATTAATAAAGTTAGGAATATTTATTACTTCATTCTTAATACCAAATTCTTTCACTTTTCTCTGGAGAAACTTGCTGGGTGCAATAAAAACGTCAGTATTTCGCTCATATATCTGTGAGATTTTATGCGTATACATTTCAACCCCAGCTAAGATACTAGCACTCAATGATCCGCGTTTACATCGATTCTTGACAACATTGTAATATCGGTGCCCCTTACATTGTTCACAAACATGCTCTTGTGAAAGAAAATTCGTATTGGGACACAATAATTTGAAATCATGCAATGTCTGCACGATGGGAATGCCAGCTTTTTTTATAGCCGGTAAGATTGAAGGAGAGATTTCATGAGCAATCCCATGAATATGTGCAATATCTGGCTGTGTATCGGCAATGAGTTTTTCGATATTACGACGCGCTTCTCGTGAATAAATCACGCGTTCCCCGACACGCAATTTTCCTTTGAGTCCAGCACGGCCGTTTAACTGCGAAGGAAAATCAATATAACTCACAAAATAATCAGCATAAGGTGAGTCAAAATTCCTTTCATTATCCATACAAAACGGAATTACTTCATGACCATTGGCAACCAACAATGCAGACAAGTCCAGAAAACACCTTTCTGACCCTCCCTTCAAATAATAAAAAGTATTGCACATTAAAATTTTCAAGCATCACCTCTTAAAACTCTCGTTGAAAACCACTTTGTTAAGAGGTTTTTTCACCATTTGCCGCCAGCCCAACACATAATGCATTGTTCAGCTTTTTAGCAGCAGCCTCCCACGTCCAATCATTTGCTGCTGCAAGTGCCTCAGGGCTTAACGACGGCAATGATTCTCTTTGCTGCCATAGCTGTGACAAAGCCTGATGAAGTGAATCGGCATCTGGTCCATCAGCCCAAAATGCAAATTTCCCCTCTCCCACAACCTCGGTATGGCAAGGGTTCGTTGTAGAAAGAATAGGAAGTCCTGCTGCCATATATTCAAACATCTTCAGCGGACTTGATCCCATATATTTCTGATCATCTTTTTC
>QQUD01000961.1 GCA_008501785.1 Chloroflexota bacterium | reverse complement strand
CTGACAGATAGCGTAAAGTGAGCATGACACCACTGGCGTTCACTTTAGTATAAACAATCGGTGTCAGATTTTCAAAGTTCATCATATATCGACGCGCCGCCTCACGCACTCGTTCGCGTGCATCTCCACTTAAATGAGTGGTATGGCGTTCTGCAATCGTTTGCAATATCACTTTTGCCTTTTGCCAGTCGCTTTCAAACGTTATTTCAACCGGAATCTCATGCCAGATGTAGGCAAACCCCTTGCTATAATTAGCAATCCCATCATTAAAAACCTTTTTATTGGGAAGATGCAGCACGCGACCGGTGCTCTGATCGGCATTCACCCAGTTCCGAATTTCCATCAGGGTAAACTGGAAAAAGCGAATGTCGATCACGTCACCAGCCTGATCCCCGATTTGAATACGGTCGCCAACTTCAAACGGTCGTCTCCAAATGAGAAAAAACCACCCCACAAAATTTGCAATGGGGTCTTGCAGCGCAATAGCCAGACCAGCCGAGAGCAAACCCAGGTAAGTCGCCATCGACCGCGTATCTGTTAGCCAAATACGGCTGATCACTAGTACACCAAGCAATAAGGTTAAATACTCTGACCCCTTGCGCCAACGGTACAAAATAGAGCTGTCATCAGTGCGGCGACTGACGAGGGCAATGACCAGTGGACGTAACAGCAACAGCAGCACTAATATTGCAAACGTTCCGAGCAGTTTGCCTTGCACAGCAGAATTGATTTGCAAATTTTGTTGCACCCAACTGGTAATGGCTTCAATCATCAGTCAACCCCTCTGTAAATACTTTGTCACATAAATTTTCATGCAAATTTTCCCGGAAACTTATTTGTATTCTCTCGAAAGCAAAATGCTTTTCAGTTTCCGGGAAAATGGTTTTCATTATCTTATGATCATGACCGCTTGTTTGGCCCCTCGCAAAACCTTGTCGGCGACACCACCGAGTGGCGACACCGCCTCCTCTCCTGAAGCGCCATGTGCAGTCAGCGCGATTAAATCAATTTGATCGTCTTGTGCATAGGTTAATATAGATTGGGCCACAGGTCCAGATTCAACTTGTGTGTTGATAGTAGCCTGCGTACCTTCAAATCGTTTGCGCACCGTTTGTAAATAGCGTTCAACTTGATTTTTTATTTGAGATGCGAATGCTTTGGCGTTTTCTACGCCTACAGCCTTTTGAATGGGTGCTGTCACACGAACCATGATGATTTCAGCGTCCATTTGCGTAGCAATGGCGGTGGTTGGCTCGATGGCCCTCTCAGCTTCTTCAGAACCATCAAGCGGAATCATTATGCGTTTGAATTGGAGTGGTTGATGGTCGTCATCGCTGCGCACAACCAGGGTTGAACAAGGCGCACTGAGGAGCAATTTCATGGCTATTTCACCATAACGCCAGCGCCCCATGCCGGTGCCACCATGACTGGCCAGAACGATCAGATCGGTCTCGTTTTCCTGGGCATATTGGATAATGCCTGCGGCGGCGCGTCCGGTGGAAACGGCCGTTTTCATCACAACACCCTCTTCCTTATTCACCATGCGCAGCCCTTTCAAATAATTGCTAGCCTGCCTTTTGTGGTCAGCCTGTGCCTCTTTAGAGGACAGCTCGACTTGTACAAAAGGTGCCACCAGTTTGAGCGTGGGCACGACCCGCAGCAAGGTGATTTCAGCAGAAAAAGCCTTTGATAACAGTAAAGCAGGCAGCAATGCCGTCTCAGCCCTGCGAGAGCCATCTAGCGGAACTAAAATACGTTTATATTGAAACATGTTTTCCTCCAAATCCTAAATTAATTGCCATTTTGTGGCTTGGGAACTCCCAAATAAAGAATACGGCCGCCTGCATTGCAGACCGGATTCACGCTTTTACCTAAAACGATTCCTATACTGGGAGCGGTATATTCACGAATGAGATCGCCAAAGACCGTCGTCAAGCGACCAATGATTTGTTTGTGTTTCACTTTGTCGCCTACCTCGGGGAAAACTTCCAAAATACCTGCCTGCTGGGTATATATCCAGTAAGCGTGCCGGTATTCAAGCGGTGTTTTCCATGACTCAATTTCGCCATCTTGCATATCGAGATGAATCAGCAAATTTAACAACCCTGCACGAACGAGGCCTATCCTATCCTGCTGAAATTGGTGTGAACCACCCACAACGGCCGTTATTGCATGAATACCCATCTCTGTTGCCGCACGCCGTAACGTCCCTTCTTCGCCTGGGTCATGCAAGATGACGTCTGGATTAAGCAGACGCGCTGTGATGGCTGGTTTTGTCAAAGTTGTGTCGGCACGTACAAAATAGGCAGTTGTTTGTCCAAAATCGGCCGTTTGCACATCAACCAGGTAATCAAGGTGGCGAATAATGCGATCCATCAAGCGAAAGGTGTACATTTCGCTCATGCTGCCACCCTGGCGACCGGGCATGATCTGATTCAAATCTGTGCCATCCAGAAAAAGCCTCTGTTGACGCATAAAAGCGGGCATATTCATGACGGGTATGCCAATAATCGTGCCGCGCAAATTGTCGATGTCTACCTGTTGAAACAGTTGGCGCACGACAGGTAATCCGTTTAAAGCGTTGCCATGCACAACGGCCGTTACACCCAACACAGGCCCATCTTGCCAACCACGGGCAATCAACAAAGGCACACGCAGCGGGTTCCCTAATCCGCTGCGTGTGATCTCTAGCCAGAAACGAGAAATCTGACCCCGTTCAATATGTTGCATATTCAGTTGTTCAATAATTGGCACATTTGGCATGATTTCCTCCAGACAATTGATGGCGTTTCAATAATTAAATCGGTAAAAAACGAGCTATCTGAAACGCCTTAATGAACCTGAAGTGCCATGTTTTACGATTACCGATTTAATTGCTTCAGGTTCATAAATATTCTTAACCGTTTATAGAAACCAAATCGTGGCGCAGGGCATACAGGGCGGCCTGGGTACGGTTTTCCAGATTTAATTTCTGTAAAATGCTGCTCACATGAATACGCACCGTTCCTTCGTCAATGTGCAGCGCATCGGCAATGTTTTGATTCGACAATCCTTGGGCAATGAGTTTCAGGATATCCTGTTCTCGTTTCGTGAGGGCGGGGTGAATGGAAACGGCCGTTTTCTTTGGACGCGCTCCTTGTTCTTGCAGTGCCTCAATCAGGACATGTGTGATGCTGGGATGTAAGGCCAGTTTGCCATCATGGACATCCTGGATGGCGTCAACAACGTCTGTCAAAATAGCATCTTTCAACAAATAGCCATGCACCCCTGCACGCAGCGCCTCGCGCACTTTCGATGCTTCACCAAAATTGGTCAGAATGAGAATATGCGAGAGTGGGCTGGCTTGTTTGATGGCGGCAACGGCCCCAAGGCCATCCAAACCGGGCATCACCAAATCCATCACAATCACGTCTGGGTGCAAAAGTTGGGCTTGTTGCACAGCCATTAACCCATCCTCCGCCTCACCTACCACAACCATCCCAGGAGCTGTGTCAATTAATGCGATTAACCCATGCCGAACAACAGCATAATCATCCACAACAAGCACTCTAATATTGTTATCCATTATCGCCTCTCAACCTTGCCCCTGTGTAAATGTAGGTCGATTTTGCAAATCGACACCCGATTTAGAAAATCGGGCTACAAATTTTCATGCATTTGCTGGTGTCGCTTGCATAACATGATTTTTAGGGGAGGTGTTTAAACGGCCGTTATTCCCAACAAACCGTCCCCTTTCGGGTCAGGCCAGGGAGGGAGTCCCAGTAATTTGGCATGGATATAATGACCAATTATTTTCAGCGTAGCGAACAGGGGCACAATAATAAGTGCCGCCATTACCCCGCTCAAAGCCAGTGCCGCAATTAAACTCACAATCACAACCCCAGGATGCAATTCCAACGTTCGCCCTAAAAATCGTGGACGTAACCATAAATTATCGACCTGCTGGATGGCCGTGTAAACAACAATGAGCAGCACTACCAGACCCAGTGGTGATAAGGAGAGCCAGCCCAGCCGGTAAAACCAGATAATCAAAAAATTGCTAATACCAAACAAAACGCCCAGGATGGCAAAGATCAGCAACTGCATTCGCAGAAAAACAGTCCATACTGTGTCAAGTTGATTAATCAGATGGTCTGCTTCTGATTTGTGTTCTTCTGGCAGAAAACCAAGCAACCAGGGCTTGAGTTTGGGGCCATCTTTCAGAAAGTAAAACAAACTGACCAGGACGGCCACACTCCACAACACGTTGTTGGTAACGGATGCCAGAATGGAGCCAGAACCCAATGGCAGCCGAGTCAGCGCGTTGTCGATTGATTCCTGCAAGTTGATCACAAATGGCTGCATGTTGAACTGGAATCCGAAAAAGATGATGGGCTGGGTCAGCCACCCTTCCATTTGTACCAGTGCCGCTTGCAGCTCTTGTTCCCAACGAGCTGCCTGTTTCCAAACGGTTGCGCCCAAAAGGATGATCAGTCCGAGTAAAACAAGAATGGTGATGATATAGACGAGTGTGGCGGAAAACGGCCGTTTCCGATGAAAGCGACGTTCCACCCAGCGCACAGCCGGATCCAATAAATAAGCCCACACGCCAGCAATAAGCAATGCATTCAGCAGCGGACGGCCCACCCAAAACAGCCAGACCACTCCTGCCACAACGAGCAGACCGAGGCAGATTAAAACGAATTGAGACCACAGCTTACGATTTATCATTTCCGCGTTTCCCGCGTGCTTCCACGTACAATTTTTCTTGTTTTGACTTATCCGACAGCCTGCCAGATATTCCTGCAATCATATTCGATCAACCAACAGCTTACATCGGCGATAAGATGCAACTCAGATACAACAAAAAGGCTAAACATTGACAACTCTTATACGTTAAATGACGTAGCCCCCTTTGGAAAATCATGATTAACGCAGATTTATTGACGTTTGCGGCCTAAAATCCTTTCTTATCAGCGTTTATCTGCAAAGCCACCCTAAGTGGCAATCTGCGTCCAATTCCTCTTATTTCGACTTCTCCGACAGCCTTACTACGTCATCTGGCGTAGAGTGGTCGTCAAAAATCAAACATTCAATGCAGGTCGCTTCCATCTTTTGTCAGAGGCAGCTTGCGTATAAATCCCGTATGATTGATCAAATCTGGCTTTGCAGCAGCATACAGAAGGGACAGTTGTCTGGAAACCATCATCTTCCTCTATTGCCACCCCTGCCGATAACCTTCAAATCGTTGCAGCCAAACGAAACGATACAAAACGATACAAAAAGGAGAAATAGTTTATGCAAGCGTTTTTTGATCAATTAGGTCCCATAGGTGCGGTTCTGTTAGATTTATTGGCCGCCCTTCTTATTCTAGTTATTGGGTATGTCATCGCCCGGGTAGTCGCTAGTGCGGTCCGTCGTCTACTGAAACGAATGAACCTGGACAACCAGCTTCTCAAAACCCTGGGTGCAGTGAATGAAGGGTCTACATGGCGTATAGAAGATGTGGCAGCGAAGGTGGTTTTCTGGCTCATTATGCTGTTTGTCATTGTGGCCATGTTACAACAGCTCAACCTGCCAACTGTCGCCTCACCCATCAACTCCCTGTTGGAACGCATTACAACCGTCTATTTACCGCGTCTTGGCGGCGCCGCACTGCTGCTGGTTGTCGCCTGGGCAGTTGCCTCCATTCTCAAATACCTGACCGGTAAAGCGCTCACGCTTTTGCGTGTCGATGAACGGTTAAGCAAGTACGCCGCCTTAGAAGACGAAGAACGGGTGACGGTGAGTGACTCTTTGGCAACGGCCGTTTTCTGGTTCATCCTCTTATTCTTCCTGCCGCCCGTTCTCACCCAGCTAGGCATTAGCCAAGTTGCTGCGCCCATAGAAAACATCTTCAATCTGGCAATTGGTTACATTCCCAACATCTTTGCCGCCGCACTCACCTTGCTGATTGGCTGGTTTGTGGCTCGCGTTGTGCGCCAAATTGTTGGCAGTCTGATCGCCGCCGTCGGTGCCGACACGATGGGTCAGCGCGTCGGCCTTACTGGCGAGCAATCCATTTCCAAATTGACTGGAACTTTCCTTTACACGCTGATTTTGCTGCTCGCGTTGGTATCTGCTTTAGAACAGTTAGATATTGCGGCGGTCTCAACACCCGCAACCGTCATGCTCACAACCTTGCTTAACGCCCTGCCCAATATCCTTGGCGCACTGCTTGTGTTGCTCATTTCCTATTTTATCGGTCGGCTCATTTCCCGACTGATTGCAGATTTAATGAATGGGGTTGGGTTCAACACGGTTCCCCAAAAGCTGGGAATCACCTGGACAGGCACACGCACCCCATCTGATCTGGTAGGGTATTTGATTTTAGTGGGAATCATGCTGTTTGCGGCGCTGTCTGCAACAGAACTGCTTGGCTCCATCTTTTTATCCGGTATCCTCACCACCTTTATCGGGTTTGCCGGACAGCTCATGCTGGCACTGATCATTTTTGCCATCGGTCTCTACCTGGCAAATCTGGCTCGAACCGTCATTCTCAGTGCTGGCGGGCAACGTGCGAACATGAGCGCCACCCTGGCTCGTCTGGCTATTTGGGTGCTGACCGGGGCCATGGCCTTACGCCAGCTTGGTGTTGCCAACGACATTGTAAACCTGGCATTTGGCATTTTGCTGGGCGCGTTGGGCATTGCTGCCGCGCTCGCCATTGGGCTGGGCAGCCGCGACATTGCCGGACGCGAAGTAGAGCGTTTGCTGAGTGCAATACGGCCGTCTCAAGATAACGAGTAATCGTAACGATACGACCTCCGAGGCTTTCACGAGAAGTGAGCCTCTCACATATCGGGTAAAAACCTCGGAGGTCTCTTGAGAAGAAAATAGTACATTCGAGGGGAATTAGATTAAACTTAATGACAACCTGAAACTGGGAGAGAACAATGATCAGAGAACAAACTATTCAGCGTGGTAAGCGACTCATGAGTGTGCCCGCACAGATGCGCAGAGGTTTTGCTGATTTTTTCCATTTAGAAGTATCCGGCAGTATTGTTCTCTTAGTGGCGACCATTTCCGCAATGATACTTGCCAACTCGCCACTAACGGAAACTTACTTCGCACTGTGGGAGACAAAAATAGGAATTAAAGTTGGCACGTTTGAGTTTATCGAATCTCTCTTACATTGGATAAACGATGGCTTGATGGCCGTTTTCTTCTTTGTGGTTGGCCTGGAAATCAAACGTGAGTTTATGGTAGGCGAACTGTCCTCTTTGCGTAAAGCCACCCTGCCGGTCATGGCTGCCATTGGCGGTATGTTGATACCGGCTCTGACATATATCATCTTTAATGCTGATGGTGCTGGTATTCGCGGGTGGGGCGTCCCTATGGCAACTGACATCGCTTTTGCCCTTGGTGTATTGGCTTTGTTAGGCAGCCGTATTCCCGTTGGGCTGAAAGTTTTTCTCACCGCCCTGGCTATCGCCGACGATATTGGTGCTGTCCTCGTCATTGCCTTTTTCTATACGGCCGAAATTCATTGGTACTGGTTGGGCATTGCAGCTTTACTGTTTTTATTACTTGTTTCCTTCAATGTTTTCAAAGTCCGAGCTTCATATTTATACTTAATCGTGGCCATTGGCATCTGGTTTGCATTCTTTGAGTCAGGCGTTCATGCAACCATTGCCGGTGTTTTAACAGCGCTTTTCGTTCCCACACAGCCACGTCGGCGTCCCATTGAATTCGTTGTTTGGGGACGTGAAAAGCTAAATGAATTGGAACAGGTGGGGATGCAAGGACATGATGCTTTAGAAAACCATCCGCAGCATGTTCTTGCCGAAGCTTTGCGGCAAGCTGCGCGGCATGTCCAATCACCCCTACGCCGTTTGGAACACACACTCCATCCGATTACAACATATGCCATCTTACCGCTCTTCGCTCTGGCAAATGCCGGAATTCCCCTCTCAGGTGGTCGTTTTTTTGACATTTTGCTACAGCCGGTTAGTCTGGGAATAGTCGCCGGATTGGTGTTGGGAAAGCAGATAGGCATCACTTTATTCTCTTTTCTGGCTATCCGTCTTGGTTTAGCAGATTTACCGACTGGAGTTTCCTGGGTCCAATTGTATGGTGCAAGCTGGTTGGGTGGTATCGGCTTTACCATGTCGATCTTCGTTTCGGGTCTGGCATTTTTAAACGATTCCTTCATATTGCAAGCGAAGGCAGCTATTCTCGTCGCGTCTGTGATAGCGGGTATTTTCGGTTTTCTCATTCTCTTTTTAACTAGCCAGTCACAAACAACTGCTGAAACAAGTGAAGCCGCCGCTTAACGCAAATACTTCCAATATTTAGAAAGGAAAAGCAAATGCCTAAAATTTGGTTTACAGCATCTGTGCCAGATGTTATCCAAACACTTAATGTTGATTTGAATAATGGTTTGAGCGACAGTGATGTTGCCGACCGTCAGGCCCAATACGGCCGTAATGAACTGCAAGAACGTGGTGGCACCTCCCCATGGCGGCTGTTGTGGGTGCAGTTTACCAATACGATGGTCCTGATCCTCATAGCCGCCGCCGTGGTGTCTGGCTTTTTGGGCAAAGTGACCGAAACGGCCGCGATTGCCGCAATTGTCATTCTCTTTGCCCTGCTCGGTTTTTTCCAGGAATATCGCGCCGAGCAAGCAATGGCGGCCCTGAAACGGCTGGCGGTACCGATTGTACGCGTCCGTCGTCAGGGTGATCTGCGCGAAATGTCTGCCAAAGAGTTGGTTCCCGGTGATGTGGTGCTGCTAGAGGCAGGCAACGCCATTCCCGCTGATTTGCGTTTGGTAGAAAGTGTCAACCTTCGTATTCAAGAAGCAGCACTCACTGGCGAATCAGAACCGGTCGAGAAGCACACTGACCCACTCAGAGGTGAAAATATCAGCCTGGGAGACCGGCGAAATATGGCTTATTTAGGCACGGTGGTCACTTATGGGCGCGGAACGGCCGTTGTCACCACGACCGGCATGGATACCGAACTCGGCAAGATTGCCACCTTGCTGCAAACGGTTGAATCGGGCATGACGCCCCTCCAGCAGAGATTAGATCAGGTCGGTAAACAGCTCGCCATTGGCGGTGTCATCGTGGCGGCGCTAGTCATGGTCATTGGTGTCTTGCGTGGCGAGTCGGTGCAGGAGATGTTTTTAACAGCCGTTTCCGTCGCCGTCGCCGTCGTGCCCGAAGGACTGCCTGCCGTTGTCACTGTGACATTGGCCCTTGGTGCGCAGCGCATGTTGCGCCGCCGTGCGCTGATCCGCAAGCTGCCTGCTGTGGAAACACTCGGGTCCGTCACCACCATCTGCTCCGATAAAACCGGCACCCTCACCGAAAATCGGATGACCGTCACCATTGTTGACGTGGCCGGACATTACCTTGAATTACAAGGAACGGCCCGCCATCCAGCCACGGCGCTGCGCTTACCCGATGACAGCCAGGACTTTCTGCAAAATCAGCCACCTGAAATTGGACTGGCGCTGGCAGCCGGGGCGCTGTGCAACGATGCCTCTCTGCGTCCCGACCCGCAAACAGGTCGCTATCTGGCCCTGGGCGACCCCACTGAAGGGGCGCTGCTCGTCGCCGCCTCGCAGGCAAGTCTACGCAAAAGCGAACTGGAACTCATCACCCCGCGTGTCGGCGAACTCCCCTTTGACGCGGACCGGAAGCGAATGACAACCGTCCACCGATTACCGACTGATAGCGCCCAACTGCCTGTGTCGCTGCAAGCGTTGGCGACTGCGCCAACCCCTTTTGTAGCCTTCACCAAAGGGGCGGCGGATGGTTTGCTGCCGCTGTGTCGCTCTATCTGGCTTAACGGAACGGCCGTTCCGCTAGACACGTATTGGCAGCAGCGCATTGAAAATGCCAATATCCAGATGGCCCAAAATGGGATGCGTGTGCTGGGGCTGGCCCTGCGCTGGCAAACCGACTCCGCACCGGTGGAGGACGATCTTGTATTCATTGGATTGACGGGGATGATTGACCCACCGCGACCTGAAGTGAAAACGGCCGTGGCTGCCTGCAAGTCTGCTGGTATCCGCCCTATCATGATCACCGGCGACCATCCCCTGACGGCTCGTTTCATTGCTCATGATCTGGGCATTACTAATAACATGCGCGTCAAAACGGGACAGGATTTGAGCCGTATGTCACCAGATGAGCTGGCAGAGGTCGTCCGTGACGTGTCGGTTTTTGCGCGTGTCACGCCAGAACACAAGCTGCGCATCGTCGAAGCGTTACAGTTACAGGGGCAAATTGTGGCGATGACTGGCGACGGCGTCAACGATTCCCCCGCGCTGCGCAAAGCGGATATTGGCATTGCGATGGGCATCACCGGCACCGATGTTTCTAAAGAGGCATCGGAAATGGTGCTGCTCGATGACAACTTTGCCACCATCGTGTCGGCGGTGGAAGAAGGGCGGGCCATCTTCGACAATATTCACCGCTTCGTTAAGTTTTCGATTGCGGGCAATGTGGGCAAGGTGTTGGTGATGCTGCTGGCTCCTATAGCTGGCATTAGCGTTGCGCTTCTGCCTCTGCAACTGCTCTGGCTCAACCTGCTCACCGATGGGCTGCTCGGGTTAGGGCTGGGCGTAGAGCCTGCTGAACCGAACACGATGAAGCGTCCACCCCGCCCACCCCAAGAAAGCTTGTTTAGCAGGGGGCTGGCCCGTCATGTCATCTGGATTGGTCTGGTGATGGGGCTAACCGCATTGGGCGTTGGGCTGCTATATCGCGACCCTCTTAATCCCGCTGACAATCATTGGCAAACGATGATTTTTACGGCGTTGGCCTTCATGCAGATGGGACAGGCATTGGCTTCTCGCTCGACAAGGGCGTCGCTGCTATCGTTGGGATTGCGCTCTAATCCGGTGCTGTTGGGGTTGGTGGGGGTAACGGCCGTTCGCCAACTCATCATCTTGTATGTGCCCTTTTTCGATCAGTTTTTTCAGATCACACCACTCAGCGCTGTCGAATTGTTGCTTTGTGTGGGATTGGGCGTGGGCATGTTGCTA
>QQUD01000980.1 GCA_008501785.1 Chloroflexota bacterium | reverse complement strand
AATAATTAGCTCAATAGGTTTATAAGCGGCTGGATTATAACAGTCAGGAAATAATGGGCAACCGTAGAAAAACATGCCCTCCTGCTGCAATCTACTCAACAATCTTAGCAAAGATCATCGTATCCCGTAATTCACCAGTGATGTGATCAACTGCTTCATTGCGCAGGGTCCCCTCAAGTACAAATCCAAGTCGTTGCGGGATAGCAGCACTCCGTACATTTTTGGCATCACAGCGTATTTCGACACGTTTAGCCTCCAATTGCTCAAATGCAAAATTCGAAATACCTCTCACAGCCTCTGTAATAAATCCCTTCCGTGAAAAAGACGTTCGCACCCAATACCCGATTTCAAAACTGGGAACACTCCAATCAATACGATGCAAACCACTGCTACCAATAAACGTATGCGTTCCCTGCAAAAACAAATGCAAAATCAAATCCCTTCGTGCCAAAAAATCCAAATACTTTTCTCGAACTCGTATTTCCGACACCTTAACAGTGGGTACTTCGGTAGCCCACGGCATCCACGGCCGTAATTCATCAATAGATTCTGCAACAGCAGCCTGTACTTCTTTGCCATCACCGGGCAATGGGCCACGAATTGTTAATCGCTCTGTTTCAAATTCAAACGGAAAATCACGCATAATTGGGTGCATTTTTAATTCCTTTGTAAATCGTAGGACAAACCCTGTTTGTCTCGTTGTTATTCACCAGGTCAAGCCAGCAGCTTAACCCACAAGTTTGCTGCTATTATCTTAAACTTTCCTAATCTTTAAGCCATCTTTTGTAAGGAAGAAAGTCAGCATTTAAGGATACGTTTAACGTATGTTATCTGTCTTTCACACGCATAAGCGACGGTACTTACAAATAGCCATTTTAGCTATCCCACTGATCTTGTACCTGTTTCTTAGATTTCTTCCAAACATTGATATTAAAAATTGGCCGGTTACCTGGGACACATACCTGATTGAATTTTACGTCGGCTCATTTGCTAGCCTGGTCTCATTGGTTGCTGCAATATTTACGAGCAACTCGCTTGGCGATGAATCCCACCCACGAACCATGTTCATTCCAATCGCATTCGTGAATATTTCGGTTATGCTATTAATCAGCAGCATCGGTACACCACAAATTATAGCCTCTCCAACATACGCCGATATTTATTTTTGGTCCTTACGATTTGCATATCCGCTAGGCAGCGTCTTTTTTTTCCTTGGTCATTTGCCCTGGCATAAGCTAATCAGCAAAAACCTCACCAAGTTTCGGCGAATTTTTTGGAGTTTAGGGGCAATCTTTATACTCTGTTACTCAATTATTGTCGTTATTAATCCTGCATCATTTTCTTCTTTGCACCAATATAGTCCACTATTAGAAAATCTTTTAGCACTTGTGGCAATCTCTTTATTGTGCAGTGCAGCCTGGTATAGCTGGCGATTAGAATGGAATGCATATCCGTACATTAATAAGCGTATTTCAATTGTGCTTTTGTTATTGGCTGAAGCTCAATTTTTCCAGGCGTTTGGCGATTTAGGTGGCTACAATTGGCTGCTCTACCACCCCGTGACATTATCAGCATTTATGATTGCTGTATCTGCCATTTTATCTACCTATGAGTCTGAACAAAATATTCAATTTACAAGGTATTTTGCAACCTTGGGCATCGTCCTCATTGGCGCAATTGCACTCATTTTTGGTGAATTTACAGCCCGTTTACTTGATCTTGAGTTACAGCGCACTTATGTTATTCCAATCATCTTAATTCAGGGGGCTTTAAGCTTTCTTATTCTGTTTGTCATTGTCATGTATTTAAATCGGCTCATTACAGAGCGAACAGAAGCCTTGAAGCGTGAGCAGCGTTTACGCACCGAATTAACGCAACTCATTGTCCATGATTTAAAAAGCCCACTAACCGTTATCACAAGCGGCATGAACTTGATGTCGAAAGGGAATCTTGGGGAGATATCTGAAACACAACAGCGACTTCTGAACAAACTCGAAAAGTCTGGAAAACATATCATTTCCCTCATCAATGATTTGTTAGATGTCGAACGGCTCGAAGCAAACCAATTAGAAATGCAACCAAGCCATACGAATATTACTAAAATATTGAAATACTGTGTTGATGAAAACCAAATTGTAGCGGGAACGCATCATCAGACTTTGTCACTTACAAGCCCAACTCTCTTGCCCTCAGTACGGGTTGACAAACGGCTTTTGCAGCGTGTTTTTAACAATCTAATCAGCAATGCATTGAAATTCACACCGGAAGAAGGGAAAATTGAAATTAACGTATTGGTTGATATAGACCGGATGATGATCCAATTTGCAGATAATGGTCCTGGTGTACCTGCTGAAGACAGAGAGTATATTTTTGAAAAGTTTGGCCAGGCGAAAGGGACCGAACGACGCGGGGCTGGCTTGGGTCTTACTTTCTGTAAAATGGTAATTGAAGCACACGATGGCACGCTTGTTGTTAAGGAAAGCCGCTGGGGAGGTGCGTTATTTGAAATGTCGTTACCTATTCCCCAACAAATCGCTTCTGATTCTTTATCTTCTTCTGAATTGGCAGACGCAGATCTAAAATTTGAAACATTTTAACTTATTCAAAGATGGCCCATGTGTATGTAATATGGGCCATCTTTGATTTTATCATATTACTCCTCATCATCTTGCCAAAACAAACCTTTTATCAAAACAAGAACTAGGAAAGATAATCCCATTAAAATAACTGATAACGTCAAAGCGATGTTTAAATCGATCTCAAAGCCGATGTAGATAGCTAATGGCATTGTTTGTGTTCGCCCTGGAAAGTTCCCGGCAAAAATGATGGTTGCGCCAAATTCCCCAAGTGCACGTGCCCAGGTGAGTACTGCTCCAGTCAGCAAGGCAGGGCGGGAAAGCGGAATGGTGATAAATCGAAAGATATACCATGAATTTGCGCCATCGAGGGCAGCAGCTTGCTCTAGTTCGTGTGGAATTGCGGCGAATCCGGTCACGGCCGTTTTTACAAACAATGGTGCCGCAATGAATGTTTGGGCGAGGATAACGGCCGTTTCCGTAAACCCCACCGTCACCCCAGCCATCTCCAGCACACCACCAAGGAGTCCCCTGCGACCAAACGCCATCAACAAGGCCACACCAGCCACGGCTGGTGGCAATACCGTGGGCAAATCTATGAGCGTATCCAAAAACCGTTTGCCACGAAACACAGTGCGAGCCATCACAAAAGCCAATGGCGTGCCAAACAAAAAACTGACTAAGGTCGTAATGCTGCTCGTTTTTAAGCTCAACAAGATTGCCTGTATCACAGTTGGATTGTTTAAATTTGACACAATCTGCATCGGGTTGCCCCGCCAAATTAAGGCCAACAATGGCAGCAATAAAAACAAAAGCAGCGGCACACTCATCGTCCACCATACATTGCTAATTTTTCGCCCTGATCGATGTGGGGGGCGTTGGCTGCGGTATCTTGTCATACGCGCTATTTTCCCCGAAAACCGTACATATCTAAAATTTGCTGTCCTTCTGATGAGACCACAAAGTTGATGAAGTCTTGTGCATGTTTAGGCTGCGTACTGTCTGCCAGAGGTGCAATTGGATAGGTAGCCAGGACATTCCATTGGGGTGGGATTTCGATTTGGCCCACGTCTGATTGTGTATTCACACCGACATCACTGCTGTAAACAATGCCAGCATCGGCCTCGCCTAAAGCAACTTTGCTAAATACAGACCGCACATTTTGCTCGTAGGAAACGACATTGGTAAGAACGGCCGTTTCAAACCCACCCCCCAAGCCATCTACACCAGATGCTGCTTGCAAAAATTGCATTGAATACGCACCAACCGGCACCTCCTCGGTTGCCATCACAATTTTCAAACCCGGATTTGTTAAATCGGAGAGCTTGGTAATGTTTCCTGGATTATCAGCGGGAAAAATAACGATCAGTTCGTTGTGAGTAAATGGCTGGGGGGTGTTGGGAAGAATACGGCCGTTTTCCACCACATTCATCATCTGCTTTTCATTTGCGCTGGCAAACACATCCCCCGGCGCACCCTGCCCCAACTGCTGTGCCAACTGCTGCGAGCCAGCAAAATTGAACACAACCTGTACATCTGGATGTGTTTTTTCATAGTGGACGCCTAATTCAGTAAATGCTTCGGTCAAGGAAGCAGCGGCAAAAACGGTTATGGTATTTGGCTCACCACCCTCTTGAGTTGTAGTGCATCCTAAAAGAAAAAGTAATATCCCGCACCATACTAGCGGTTTTAATCTCATTCCTTCCTCTCATTACATTTCAAGATGAGAGTGAGTATAACACGAGACCAACGCACCAACCTTAATCACCATAAATTCGCAAGAAGATGACGCCACACATAATCATTACGCTGCCCCCAATTTGCACACCTGTCAAAATTTCACCGAGGAAGAAGAAGGCGATAACGGCCGTAAACACCGGCTCTGTCGTCAAAATCAAATGCGCAATGCTCGATGGCAAATACCCCAAGCTCATATTGTACAAACCATACCCAAACAGCGTCGGCCCCACAGCCAGCAGCAACAAAATCCCCCACCCAGTCAATGCATTCCCCAACCACAACAACTCGCCTGGATGAGTCGCAGACCCTGGGAAAAAGCCGTTTGACACCAAATTAACGCTCAACAAGAAAATTGAGCCAAAACCAAAAATATATAATAATGTTGACCAAGCGTTTAACCCACGTTGGGAAGCAGACCGACCCAAAAGACTATAAACTGAATAAAAAACACCAGAAAAGATACCCGCAACAATGCCAATCAGATTTGTGCGCCACACTTCTGGATCCAAGGCGCCAACCACCAGAACACAGCCGCCAATACTCAACACAACCGCCAACATTTTCACCTTACCGATCCGCTCTTGCAAGAAAGCCCATCCCAGCAGCACCGTAAAACCGGCAGATGAATAAGCAAGCACAGTTGCCACTGCCGCACCATTCAACGACACTGATAAGGTCCAAAAGCTGTTAAACATGGCCAAAACAAAGCCATAAACAACCAAATAGCGCAAATGCTGACGTTTAACCCGCAGCAAAACTGGCCGAAATAGCGCCAACAGCACAAAAAGCGAAACAACGACAAACAGTTCGCGCCAAAATGCGAGAATTAGCGATGGGAGTTGATACGTTTGCGTCAGGTAGCGAATGAGAATGCCGGTGGTTGATAAAACGATTGAGCTGGTGAGTGCAATTGAATAGCCGCGTGTGAGGTTGGGTTCAGTTTGTGTTGCTTGCATGAATTTCCTTCAATCCTTGATTCAAGATGGTATGTATTTTGAAGGAAAATGTCTCTGTTGAATAGGGTCAATTTTCAGGCAAAAGGTAGGACAATCTAACCACTAGACACACAAATCAGCATCATTGTCATCACCAAATAGACAAGAAACAATAAAATTGTATTTCTATCGACAACGGTTTTTTCTATAACAGCTTGTGATGGATTGCGGGGATTATATAAAACAGAGACTTCACTATTAACTGGATAAAATCTAAGGATAAACTCTGCATTATCTTTGCTATAAGCCGGGTTTCTTCCAAAATTTATTCGTTCAACAAAAGAAAAACGATGTCCATGATACAGTACATCATCAACAAAATAATCATATTCGAGCTGCGTTTGATAGAAATATCTAAACCTGTCTCGTCTAATTTTTTTCTTTACAATTTTTGCATGAACGACTTTCCCATCCGTTGACCGCCACCGGTTTCGAGCAATCAAATAATAAATTACCAAACAGGCTTTTACTAAAAAAACACCATAAGCACAAATAATTAATGGAATTACAAAAACAGCTTCGAACATAAAGCTAACTTCATTGGTAGATAAAGTGTACTAATTTACAACCAAATACCATATCTGCGCTACCAAAAACGTGATTACAAAACCCATCACGACCGGCAGCAGAGACGCAATCAGCGTCCATTTGCGACTGCCTGTTTCTTTGTAGATGGTGTAGATGGTAGTTGAACATGGGTTGTGGATGAGGGAGAAGATCATAAGGTTAACGGCCGTTAACAACGTCCACCCCCCCGCATCAAACAGCGCCATCGTCTCCATACCAGAGTCCAATTCAAACATGACACCAGTCCCTTCACCAGCCCCCGTGACGCCCGCAGCCAACACCGTCAGCATCAAAATCGTTGGGATCACAATCTCATTCGCCGGAATTGCCACAATGTACGCCACCAAAATAACGCCATTCAAACCAACCAACCAACCAACTGGATTAAGAAAAGTAATCAAATGCTCCGCAATGCTCACGCCAGCAATGTTGATATTCGCACTCAACCAAATCGCGGCCCCAGCAGGCAGAGCAAACACAATCGCTCGCCACAGCACAAAAATAGTGCGATCAATCATCGATGTATAAATCGTCTGCCACACACGCGGCGGTCGGTACGGTGGCAGTTCCAAACTAAACGTGGACACTTCACCCTTCAACACCGTGCGCGACAATCCCCACGAAACCGCAAACGTAAGCAGCACGCCCAACATCGCAATCCCCACCACCGCCAACGCCGATACCAGCCCCGCCAAATACGCGGGAACCATGCCGCCAATAAACAAGGTAGCGATTAAAATTTGAGTGGGCCAACGGCCGTTACACAACGCAAAATTATTCGAAATAATCGCAATCAGTCGTTCACGCGGACTGTCAATCACTCGTGTCGCCACAATCCCCGCTGCGTTACAGCCAAAGCCCATCATCATGCTCAATGCCTGCTTGCCATGAGCACCAGATTTCTTAAAAACATTGTCCAGGTTAAACGCCACCCGTGGCAAATACCCAAAATCTTCCAACAGCGTAAACAGCGGGAAAAAGATGGCCATCGGCGGCAGCATCACGCTAATCACCCACGCCGTTGCCATGTAAATGCCATCCAGCAGCAGCCCATCCAACCACCAAGGCAGCCCAATAGTCGCCGAAATTCCCTTCAAAAATGGATGCCCCATATCCAGCAGCAATGTCGCCAACCAACCTGACGGCACATTTGCACCCGAAATTGTGATCCAAAAGACCAACGTAAACAGCAAAATCATCAGTGGAAATCCCCAAATGCGGCTGGTCACAACCCGGTCAATCGTGCGATCCAGGTCAAAACGCGGTTTTTCACCAGGACGCGTCACCGCCCGATCTGCCAATTGTGCAGCATCGGTGTAAATATCCTCCATCAACCGTTCATGAAAGTTACGGCCAATTTGCCAACGCAATGAATCGGCCGTTTTCAGCACATCGTCCACAGCCACAGCTGCGTCATTCTCATCACTCGGAATAGAATCAGAAGTCAAAGGCATTGTTGTCATGAAATCACCTCCAGGCGTAAATTCTGCACCTCTTCCGGGGCTTGACTGGTCAGATCGCCTAGTTCGCCATTGCGCAGCGCCTCGGCTATGCGCAAATCGCCATCAAGCAAACGCAGCGCTACCCATCGTGCATTTGGTAACTGCGGATACAGTGTGGTTAACTGGCTCACCAGCTTCTTCAAAGCCTGCCGAATTGCCGGTGATTCATTTTTAATGCGACGTGGTTTGCAAACCGTTTTACCTGTGGCCACATCAGCAATCGCTTGCAGCAACAAATCAAACCCTTCACCGTATCGCGCCGCCGTCGGCACCACGGGCACACCCAAATCACGCGCCAATCGCCGATCGTCTACTGCAATACCGTGCCGCTTGGCTTCATCCATCAAATTCAAGCAAATTACCGCCCGATCGGTAATTTCTAGCACTTGCAGGGCTAAATTCAAATTGCGCTCCAACCGGGTCGCATCCACCACAATGATGGTCACATCCGGCTGCCCAAACAAGATAAAATCACGGGCCACCTCTTCATCCAAACTTGTGGAAAGCAGTGAATAGGTACCCGGTAAATCTACAATTTTGTAACGATGATCACCAAAGCTGAATCCACCTTCAGCACGCGTCACCGTTTTTCCAGGCCAGTTGCCAGTGTGCTGCCGCAATCCGGTTAGTGCATTAAAAACGGTACTTTTACCAGTGTTGGGATTACCGGCCAACGCCACCACATAATCCCAGTTTTCCATATCAACACCCAACTTGAGCAAGTTCCCCGCATTGTGTGCCGGACACGTTGCACAAGCATCAGATGCTTGATGATTGGCGATTGACGATTGACGATTCTCTTTCATATCAATGTCCTACTTTTTTAGAAATAGAACACCGAAAAACGCAGATGAACACAGATTTTTTGGTTTCATCTGTGTTTTTCTGTGTTTATCCGTGTCCTATTCATTCTTACTTCTTTTTACTCGAATTTGCCCTGCCTGTTCTTGCCGTAAAGCGATGACAGCGCCACGAATGCGGTAGCCAGTGGGATCGCCACCAGGGCTGCGAATTTCGGCGGTAATTTGTGTGCCGGGAAGAATGCCCAGGTCCATAAATCGACGACGTTCGGCTCCGCGACAGGTAGGGGCCAATTTGGTAACAACGGCCGTTTCTCCCACCCCCACATTCGACAACACCTCATCCGCTTCCAGCTCAATCTCTTCCGGTACAACCGTCTCCACCACCGAAATATTGTTTGCCAAAATGGGTGCCAACATATGCTCATCCCCATTCGCCCAAAAGCGGACACGCTCGGCAGACCGCTCCGTGACTCGCACGGGCATGCCAGGATATAACCCTTCGGCCACAAGCTGTGCATACACCACATCTGGCTCATCTTCCAAATGCACGATCATTGCCGGTGTATCCAACGGCAGTTGGGACAATGGCTGACCGCCATGCGTCTCTATTTCACCACTGGCAGTGGGAATGGGATCGCCATGTGGATCATGTGTCGGATTACCCAGCCGGGACGCCAACGCATCCAACTCATCCGGCGACAACGCGTGTTCACGTAAGTCAGCCTGAGCATGCCATTCTGTTTCCGTAAAACCAGTCTCTTCGGCCAGATGGCGCTCCCACAGCCGGTGGGCACGAATGATGTGCAGTGCCGTATCTCGTCCTGCAAGCGTGAGGTGAATCTTGCCATCTTCAATGAGTAGCAGTCCGTCATTTTGCATGGATGTGAGCAAAACGGCCGTATCATTCGTGCTAATATGCAGCGTTCCGGCAATGCTTTCCATCGTGCAAGACCGCCCACTCATATCCCGCTTGTGAATATGCTTTAGCGCATCCTCTTGCAGCACCCGCTCTGTCAAATGATTCGCAATCTGCCAACGGGCCAATATTCCTTTTTCTGGCCACCATATCAAGGCAACCAACCCGCCAATAACAGCGGCAACTAATAAAGCAATAGCTGGATTAACCATACTCAACTCCAAAAATTTTGATACATCAAAATTTTACTTTTGTTATACACAAATTGCAACAGTGAAATTGATTTAACAAAACATGGATTAGCTTTGTACTGTTGACATTTGTTATTCCAACCCGTTCGGCTGTGATCAGGGCAGGCTCTTTGACGAGATACCCACATTGTGTCAGTCGAAGAGATTTCTCAGCGGACGACCAAGGAAGTCGTGTCATTTCGAATGGAGTCTTCGGAATGAGAAATCTTGCTTCGTGTCTGTCATTATTCCCCGAACTCAAAGCAAGATTCCTCGGCGGATACTTCGCAGGGCCTCAGCACAGGCTCTACTAAGAAAGTTGTCATTTCGAACGCAGTCTTCGGAGTGAGAAATCTTGCTTCGTGTCTGTCAATAATCCTTTGCCTCAAAGCAGGATTCCTCAGCAGACTTCGGAATGACAATTGCAGGACAAGTTTCTTCTTTATTTTGTGTTGGGTCTTACCGGCATAAGCTACTCGGAATGACAACCAACTCCGATGGTTAAATCGTCACTTTTGCGAAATGTCAACACGCCCTAGATTTTAGGGTTTCTCAGCTTTGGTGTTTTTTCGAATAGCAATAAATAAAAACAGGCCAGCAAGCAGAATGAAAATTGTCGTTACTACCCAGCCGCCACGGGCAGAATAGTTGTACACAGCATCTGCCACCCATGCTTCGTCTCGTTTTTCAGGAAGGTATAGGACAGCAAGATCGCCCCCATCGCGCAGTGAATGGTAACGCTCTTCAGTGATTGAAATGTCGTCAGAATGGAAATCACCAATTTCGATGACAGGCATTTCAATTTCGATACCCATACCCAAATCCCATACTTCAGTTGGCGCATCCTCACCCAGTTCGGCTAAAGGATCATCAAAATACATAACTGAAATCTGATAATCGGTGCGATACCCACGGCCAGAACTCACCTGCATGATGCGTTTGTCGGTAATGGTAGCGTTAACTTCGATGCCGTTTTCACGCAGATGAGTTTGATGTTTCGTTTGAAAAACAACAATGGCAGCAACAATTATTGCCAAGAAGAGACAGACGATGCCAGTTGCACCGGGCAATGTGTTGAGGGTTTGGTAGGTTAGAAACGGCCGTTTACCCATACATCATCTTCTTCCAAATCAATCAACAAAAAACACGGATAGAAAAACACGGACTTCAATTTCTCCATCCGTGTTCATTCTATCCGTGTTCACAAAAATCAAAAAGAAACTACGCCTGTCGATACCCTAACATGCGTAATCCATTGAGCGAGACCAACACCGTGCCGCCTTCATGCCCAATAACCGCCAACGGCAGCGCCAGGTTTGCAGCAAAAATCGTACCCAACATTAGCAAAATCATGAATAGTGCAAAGCCCAAATTGACGGCTAATGTGCGCCGGGTAGCGCGGCTGAGGCCCATCACGTATGGAATTTTGTTGAGATCGTCTGCCATGAGAACCACATCAGCCGTTTCTAACGCTACATCCGTGCCAGCCGCACCCATCGCAATGCCGATATTTGCTGTTGCCAATGCTGGCGCATCGTTGACACCATCCCCCACCATGGCCACCGGCCCATATTTTTCGCGGACAGCTTTCACAGCATCCACTTTGTCTTCCGGCAGCCGATCGGCATACACATCATCAACACCGACTTCAGCGGCAATCCGTTTGGCAACGGTGTGCTTGTCCCCTGTGAGCATAACCACAT
>QQUD01000745.1 GCA_008501785.1 Chloroflexota bacterium | reverse complement strand
GGAATTTGTCTGAATCATTATCTTACTGCTATCGTGCCGAAAATATGGCCCTATCAGAAGCCGATGTTTCCAGGCAAGCGGCCGTCTATAAAACAATAGGCAACGTACACTTGCTTTCAGATAATTTCGAAGATGCACTTTCCTATTATGCCAAAGCACGCGCCATCTTCGAATCACTCAATGATATCAGTGGTGAAACCACCATTCTCAATAACATGTGCCACTGCTATCATCAAGCCAATCAATATGAACAGGCATTGGAATTTGGTCTAAAAGGATTGGCAATATACGAAAATCACAAGCATTCACCCAGCATTCCTTACCGTGTTCACGCCTATAATCTGAACAATGTAGGCATAGCCTACCTCAAATCTGAAATGCATCAGAAAGCAGAGCAATATTTTACCCGAGCACAGCAATTTTTTGAAAAAGAAGAAGATATTTATGGTGAAATTTACTCCTGGCGAGGGCTAGGAGAAATTAGCCTCCATCGTAATAATTATGAAACGGCTCTGTTTCAACTCAAGCGTGCACTCGAATTATCGGAACGATGTGAGATCGCGGCCGAATTAGTCAAATCCCACTTAGCGCTGGCAAAAGCACATAAGGCACTCAACGATTTTGAAAAAGCGCTCTACCATCATGAGCAGTTTTATCTTTTTGAAAAACGAATTTTAAATGATGAAACCGAGCGCAAAATACGTAATCTGCAAGCCACCCATCGGGTAGAAAAAGCCCAAAAAGAAGCGGAAATCTTTCAGCTTAAAAATGTTGAACTACAAAATGAAATAGAGGGCCGCAAAAAAGCTCAATTGGAAGCAGAAAAGGCGACAAAAGCTAAATCCGAATTCCTGGCCAACATGAGCCATGAAATCCGCACACCACTCAACGGCATCATTGGTATGACCGGTCTGCTGTTAGACACCTCCCTCACTCCCGAGCAGCAGGAATTCGCCAAAATCGTTCACACCAGCGGTGATAACCTGCTCACTATCATTAATCAAATTCTTGACTTCTCCAAAATCGAAGCCGGTCGCCTGGAACTGGAACATGAGCCATTCAATCTCGCTGCCAGCATTGAAGAAGTGCTGGACCTGCTGGCCCCAAAGGCCAGCGACAAAGGGCTGGAGCTGGCTTATCTGATCAATGGTCACATTCCGCCCATCTTCATTGGCGACATTACCCGACTGCGACAAATTCTGGTCAACCTGGTGGGCAACGCCATCAAATTCACGGCCAAAGGTGAAGTGATCATCTCCGTCATGGGACAGATGCTCAGCGATAACCGCTACCAGCTCTACTTCGTTGTCAAAGATACTGGTATTGGCGTCCCCAGGGATCGCATGGATCGGCTGTTCAAATCATTCAGCCAGGTAGATGCTTCCACCACCCGCCGTTTCGGCGGCTCTGGGCTGGGCCTGGTTATTAGTAAACGGCTGACAGAAATGATGGGTGGCTCTATGTGGGTAGACAGTGAGGTGGGTGATGGCTCCACCTTCCACTTCTCCATTGAGGTTAGCACCAGTGCAGAAACGGCCGTTCCCAACACCGACCAACCAGACACGCTGCTCCAGGACAAAACCATCCTTATCGTAGACGATAACGAAACCAACCGCTTTATCCTATCTCGTCAGTCACAATCGTGGGGGATGCAGCCACATGATTTTGCCAGCGGCCCTGAAGTGCTGACCTGGCTTAGTGAGGGCAATAGCTGTGATATCGTCGTGTTGGATATGGACATGCCGGGAATGGATGGCGTGATGCTAGCAGCAGAGATTCGCAAATTATTAACGGTCATTCAGATGCCACTGGTTGTGTTTAGTTCACTGGGGTATCGCTCATCCGATAATCAGGAAGAAAATTTTGACGCCTGTTTGACCAAACCAATTAAACCAGCACAGTTGCAGGCCACCCTGAAGCGTATTCTAGGCAAAAAACCAGTTCCTAAAGAAGCCAGCAACCCCGCCAAATCGGTGTTCGATGCTGATATGGCAAAACAGTATCCCTTGCAAATTTTATTGGCAGAAGATAATGTGATCAACCAAAAAGTAGCTCTCCGCATGTTGGCGCGTATGGGGTATCGGGCAGATGTCGCCGCCAACGGCTTAGAAGTGTTGGAAGCACTGGAACAACGCCCTTACAATGTCATCCTGATGGACGTGCAAATGCCAGAAATGGACGGCGTGGCAGTCACCCGGCTTATTCGGGCTAAGGGGCCGGATATCAACTTCCCCTGGATAATTGCCTTAACTGCCAATGCCTTGACTGGTGACCGGGAACACTATCTGGCCGAAGGCATGAACGACTATATCAGCAAACCGGTGCAACTGACGGAGTTGATAAGGGCATTAACGGCCGTTCCACAATCCCACTCCACCATTGCGGATTCTGTTGCGAAAAATTTTGTAGTCTGATAATCTGCTGCTTCATACCTCAAACCGAAAGGCGGGGACATGGAAAACCCGTTTAAATGGTGCCATTACAAACCAGATATCATTCTTCTCGTAGTCCGATGTTACTTGCGCTATTCTTTGAGCTACCGCGATGTCGAAGAAATAATGAGTGAACGCGGCTTATCTCTCGATCACACGACTATCTACCGCTGGTTACAGCAGTATTCTCCCGAAATCGATAAACGCAGCCATCCACACTTGCAGAAAACGAATGATTCCTGGCGTGTCGATGAGACCTATGTCAAAGTCAGAAGGAAAAGGAAATATCCAAGCACAGAAGCAATTCATTGCAGGGCTGTTTGGATTAGCTGCT
>QQUD01000330.1 GCA_008501785.1 Chloroflexota bacterium | reverse complement strand
AAGTGATGATCGCCACCGGCTGCGAACAATACCGGGGCGCACCCGTGCTGGCAGCCAAAGGGGCTTTTCGCGCTGGGGCAGGATTGGTGGGGATGGCGGTGCCGAAGGTTGTGCGGGAAACGGCCGTTCTCCAACTCCCCGAAGCCACTTACCCACCCACAGCCGATGACGAAATGCTCACCGACCAATCGGCACAGCTGTTGCTCGAAACCATCGACCAATACAGCGCCCTGCTGGTTGGCCCAGGTTTGGGAGACGCCGACAGCTTTATCGACACGCTTTTCAATGCAAACACAATCGACAAATTACCGCCAGTCGTTGTTGATGCCGACGGATTGAATGTTCTAGCAAAACATGACAACTGGCATAAACAGCTACCACCCAACACAATTTTGACACCACATCCAGCGGAGATGGCGCGGCTGATGGGAATTTCGATGGCGGAGATGCGAGATAAAGATAGGGTGGAAACGGCCGTTTCCCAATCCCAAGCCTGGAACCACATCGTCTTGCTCAAAGGAGCTTACACCATCATCGCCAACCCAGATGGACAAGCCACCATCTTGCCATTTGCCAACCCAGTACTGGCCGTCGGTGGCAGCGGCGACGTACTAAGTGGCGTGATTTTGGCACTGCTCGGGCAAGGACTGTCAGTTTACGCGGCCGCGATTCTTGGTGGCTACCTGCACGGTGCAGCTGGGGAACTTTACCGTGGCAAATCAGGCTTGCTTGCCAGTGAAATCGCTGATTTAGTTCCGTTGATTGTAAAGATAATCTCCGAGGGAGCTAGTGGCTAAATATAAATGGTTTGCCAGTTAGAACGAGGTCGCTGTTTACGGCAATATTCAACCAAACGACGTATATCCTCTTGGCGATCAAAATGACCAATTAACTCTCGAACTTTGTCTTCTTTGTTACTACCGGGTAATTTTTCATAATCTACTTCAAGATCAAAACATAAGGTTTTTAGTTCACTTTCATTAAAGAGCTTATCTATCATTTGACGTAACCGACTGAGGTTTATTTTAACTTTGTCATGTTCATGTATAACTGTGATTTTAACTGTAATCATATTTGCACTTTGATTTGACACCTCACAAAGGAAAAGATTGCATTTTGCTGTATCGTATAAAATTAAATCTCCTGAATCAGAATTGAAATAGTCCATTGATATTTTCCTTAGCCCAAATGATGTTGGTCGTTATATTGAAATTGAAGGGCTATGCCCGAAGTGTATATGAGGCATGGTTACAGTCGGTTGTCACTAATCTGTTTTTGGGGTTGACAAATTGGGACGGTTCTCTTATGATTTTGCGCAATTGCAAAGCATTTCCTCGGAAACTCAAAGTTTCCGGGGAAATAAGTAAAACGATGATCGGGACGAGTAGTTGCTAATTGGACTCAAGAGAGCGGATGGTCGATAGGCTGAAAGCCACCGTAGTCACAACAGCAATGAACACCACCCGGGAGTGATTTTCTGAAGAGCGAGTTGCAAGGTGCAGGTTGCATGTAGGAAAGTACGGATGGCTCCGTTAACGGCCGTAATGAGGGTAAGCAGTAAGTTGTAAGCAGTGATCGGTAAACAGAAACCGATTACAGATTGCGGATTACCGATTACCAAATTTGGGTGGAATCGCGAGCGCCATCGCCCCATTATGGGTGATGGCGCTTTTTTATTTCAGATTTACGACGATTGGCGTCACCCATAAGGCATTTCGTAAATCGTAAATTGTAATTCGTAAATCGTTCGGAGGTTAAGATGAGTGGAAAAATTCCTGTAGGTATTCTGGCTGCAACCGGCTCGGTTGGGCAGCGTTTTATTATGCATTTGATCGACCACCCCTGGTTTGAGATTGCGGCATTGACTGGCTCACCGCGCACGGTGGGACGGCCGTATGGGGAGGGTGTTAACTGGCTGCTCGATGGCGATCCGCCGGAAGCAGTGGCGAACATGATTGTGCAGCCCACCAAACCAGGCCTGGATGCAAAAGTCGTGTTTTCAGCGCTGCCAACGAGCGATGCGCGTGAATTAGAGTCTCAGTTTGCCAAAGCAGGCCATATTGTGCTCACCAACGCATCCCCGTATCGCATGGACCCATTTGTGCCGCTGCTGATTCCCGAAGTGAACTACGATCACACGGGCATGATTCCCTACCAGCAAAAAGAGTATGGCTGGGACGGCTACATTGTTGCCAATGCCAACTGCTCCACCACCAGCATTGTGCTGCCGATGAAGATATTGCATGAGGCGTATGGCATCGAATCGGCCGTGGTTGTCACCATGCAGGCTATTTCTGGTGCAGGCTACCCTGGCGTGTCGTCAATGGACATCATGGATAATATCATCCCGCACATTGGGGGCGAAGATGGCAAGCTGGAAAGCGAACCGCGTAAGCTGTGCGGCAAATTCGTCGATGGTGAATTCCAATTTGCTGACTTTGTTGTGAGTGCGCACGCGAATCGTGTGCCGGTGATTGATGGGCACCTGGGCAGTGTTTCGGTTAAATTAGGCCAAAAAGTATCGGCTGAAGAAGCAATTTCATTGTTCCAAAACTGGCAGCTGCCGGAAATTCTGCAAGATTTGCCAACTGTACCAAACCCAGCTCTAATCTATCGCCCAGAACCAGACAGGCCACAACCGCGTCTGGATCGAAACGCAGGCGAAGGTCTGGCTTGGACTGTCGGCAAAGTTCGCGAATGCCCAGTCAACACCATTCGTTTCTTGGCTATTGCCCACAACACTTTACGCGGTGCAGCCAGCGGTTCGGTGT
>QQUD01000326.1 GCA_008501785.1 Chloroflexota bacterium | reverse complement strand
AGAGGTGGAGTGGCTGCAAGATGCACCGGTAACAACGGCCGTTTCCACCCCCACAGCAGGCATCACAGTAGACATCAACGCCGTTCGTCGCGAGATGCACAAAGATTTTCGTTTGGCAGGGAAAGGCGACCCTTTCCAGCATGGGTATTATGATGAATACGCTGGGTTAGAAGTGGATGTCGATGGGATTTTGCAGCCTCATCTGGAAAAAGTAGAGACGCTGCTGGATGGCGGGGAGGTGGATACGGCCGTTTCCCTAATCACCGCTATTTTTGAATCGTTCATTGATGGCCTGACTGATTTGGACGAGTGGGTTTATGAATATAACGAAGATGTGTTTAGTGAGGGAAATCTCGAATTAGGGGCGGCGCTGGCCGAAATTATACTGAGCCAAACATTGAATTCAACGCAGGAAGATGAATGGCGGGCACAAATCACAGATTGGGAAGCAGCATTGGACGACCTGGATATTGCCACAATGGCATTAGAACATGGATGGACCTATCCGCCATTGGTCGCGGCGATGGAAGGCAATATTACTGAAAAAGGTGCCTGGGAAGATGAAGCCCCCTATTTTGCAGATGAACTATCGCTGGCCCGCCTGCGTATCCTGGCCAGACAAGGTCGCACAGAAGCCTATATCAACCTGGCTGCTGCTGAAGGAAAGGTCGAACTATCTACAAATATGTTGGCGGAAAGTGGTAAAGTCTCCCAGGCTGTTTCTGAGGCTAAATCATACCTGGTATATCCGAAAGAGATTTTGTCTTTGGGTTATGTGTTGGTTCGGAAGGGAGAAGTAGAAGCTGCGCTCGACATAGCTGAACATGGTCTCAATCTTGAGCAAGATATGGGGAAAGCTGAACTAGCTCAATGGACACGCGACCAGGCAAAGGCTGCCCAAAATCATGACCTCGCTCTTCAGGCGGCTCAAGTGGCTTTTATGAGTAGTCGTGATTTGGCGGATTATCAAGCTGTACAGCAGCTATCTGGGCAGCAGTGGCCAGCTATCCAAACATTGCTTCTGCAAAATCTCCAGCAAAGCGGGCAGGTTTCTAAAAAGATTGATATTTATCTGCACGAAAATATGTTGTTAGAGGCGATGCATGCCTTGGATGCCGATGGTTTTTTTTACGATCGTGACATTCATCGTGTTATTGAGGCGACAAGTGAAACGCATCCCAATTGGGGCATTAGTAAATGTAAACGAAAGGCTGAGGCGATTATGGATGCGGGGAGGGCTAAAGATTATGAAACGGCCGTTTCCTGGCTGCGCATCGCTAAAGAGATTTATCAACAACACCAGCGCCAACAGGAATGGCAAACTTATCTGGAAGAGCTGTTAACATCCCATCAGCGCAAATACAAGCTGGTGCCGATGCTGCGAAACATTCGCTCATGAGTCAAACAGCAATAATTCTACATTGGTTCAGTAACGAGGGGAATTCATGAAACGGTTACACATTGATTGGAGTGAACTAATTGCAGCTTTCGCAGATTCATCCACCTGGGAAATAAACTATTACCTGGACACAGAAACCGGTCAGGTTCTCATGGTGACAGATGATGCAAGGCGACAGGTAGAACAGATTTATGAAGCACATTTCGACCCGGATGCACCGGATTCTTTTGACATGACGGCTGCTTTGACTGCGGTTAGCCTATCAGATTGGGAAAAAGAGGATGTGTTAACGGCCGACTTTGTAGAAATCAACTTCGGCTCTCGGGTGATTGACATTCCCGAAACACAATCCTATGAAGCGTACAACGAGATGCAGAATTTTATTGACACGATTGAAGATGAGCGCATGTCTAATCAGCTTCGGACCGCGACAGAGGGACGGGGCGCTTTCGGTCGTTTTCGAGATGTTTTGAGACAACATTTAGCAGCAGAACAGCGCTGGTATGCGTTTCAAGAAAATCAGGTGCAGCAGCGCATTCTTGAATGGCTTGAAGAAGAAGAGATTGAGCCAATTAACATGCCGCAACCGAAAGAAGTGAATATTGAGGCCATGCTTGAATTGCGACATAAATTGTTAGCGGAAGTGCGCCTCTTTGTCCATGCCGCCAGTCGTATTCCAGGCATCACGCGCATCGCACTTATCGGCTCACTGACAACTGATAAGCCAGACCCCAAAGATGCCGATTTGTTGGTGACGGTAACAAACGGTATGGACCTGACACCACTTGCCACATTGGGACGTAAGCTTCAGGGGCACGCACAGAGCTTTAATCGTGGCGGTGAGGTGTTCCTTGCTGATCCACAACACCATTATTTAGGACGAACCTGTCCTTGGAAACAGTGTGGTCCCGGCACTCGGGCCTCGTGCGATGCGTATCATTGTGGCAAACGGCCGTTTCTCCATGACGATCTGGGAGATATGCGCATATCTGAAAAACTGATTGTTGCACCACCCATTGAACTATGGCCGAAAGTTGTGACTCGCGTAGTTGTGCCGGAGGATGTAGTGGAGAGGGTAATACGGCCGTTGCAACAACAAGATGCCTAAATAAAAGAAATATTCTTTCTTCAGAATTTCCCCAGAAACTTTCAAAAGGCATATTGGCCTGGTAATCAGTTTCCGGGGAAATACGCATTATTTTTGAAACGATGTATTTAAATTGTGGGAGCTGAAATTTCCTCGTAAACCTTTCATTCTTTTGATTTCTCAGCTAAACGCACGTCAGGTTATAAGAAAGTTTTGCATCATCCCTGTATCTTCATGTGTCAGGATGTGACAATGATAGACACCCTTCCCCTTAAAATCTTTAAACTT
>QQUD01000043.1 GCA_008501785.1 Chloroflexota bacterium | reverse complement strand
CGCAACCGATTCGAAAAAGTGCTGCACAAGGTCAGTGGGCATTTGCCCAATGGCGGCCGTGTTCCACTTGGCTTGAAAGACTGTATACGGCCGTCCGCTAAAATCAAGTGCTACAAATCCCAATGCTTCATCCATCGGCACATAAGCATGCCCCATGCGGTTGATGCCAGAGCGGTCGCCCAATGCCTGGTTGAGTACTTGCCCCAGCACAATACCTACATCTTCAATCGTGTGATGATTGTCGATATGCAGGTCGCCGGTGGCGCTAATCGTCATGTCGACCATGCCATGCACAGTAAGCGCGGTTAGCATGTGATCGAGAAAGCCAATGCAGGTGCTAATATCGTGTTGGCCGGAGCCATCTACATTAAGCTGAACGTGAACATTCGTTTCGGAGGTTTGCCGGTGAACGGCCGTTTTTCTTTCCATCAAAATCCCTCTTCCATAGGTGTAAAAAGCAAGTCACCAGTTTACCACGCCCACAAGCATGATGTGAGGGTTGTGGCAAAGTTCTTGCGAATTGTTTAATAAATCGCGCCATCAATTAGACATTTTGTATGGTGATCATGTCAGGGAATGGAGCACATGCAGCAGTTGGTACGAATCTTGCGGACGACCCGCGCTGATGCGGATGCAGTTGTCGAGTCCTGGTTTGTTGAAGTAGCGTACGAGAATGCCATTTTGCTCAAGGTCGAGTTTGAGCTGGTGGGCAGAACGGCCGTTTACCCGACACAACACAAAATTCGAATAACTCGGATACGGCTCCAGATAGGGAATTTCCTGCAAGGCGGCAATCAATCGGTTGCGGTCTGCCACGAGCAGCGCCACCTTTTCGTGTAGCCAGTCTTTGTCCTGTAATGCTGCCAACGCGGCAACGGAGGCGGCAACGTTGATGTTGTACGGTTGTTTGATTTTCCACATGTGTGGCAGCAGCCACGAAGGAAATGCGCCATACCCAACACGCAATCCGGCAAGTGCAGCCAATTTGCTGAAGGTGCGCAGTACGGCCAGGTTGTCGTGTTCTGCCACCCAAGCCATGCGGCTCTCGAATCCGTCAACCTCAGCAAAGTCGATATACGCTTCATCTAGCACGACTAAAATAGGCAGTTGCAGCAGTCGTCGCAGATCGTCATCATCAATCAAGCTGCCATTAGGATTGTTGGGTGAGCAGAGGAAAAGGACTTTGGCGTTGGGGTGCGTGGAAACGGCCGTTTCAATTCCTGCAACATCCAAACTAAAATCGGCGTGTCGTGTGACTGGCACGTATTGGCCGCTGTTAACGGCCGTCGAAAACGGATACATACCAAACGAAGGCGGACAATCAATAACCACATCACCGGGTGAAACCACCACCCGCAGCACCAAATCGATTAACTCATCAGCGCCCATGCCCGTCAGCAATAAATCTTTTGAAACCCCGGTGAATTCTGCCAGCGCCTGACGCAGTACACTTGATTCGGGGTCTGGGTAGATGTGGTAAAACTGATCAGATGCCAATGCTTCTTTAACTTTTGGCGAGGGGCCATATGGATTTTCATTGGCATCTAGTTTGATAATATCTTGGGGAGCGCGTCCTAATCGCGCAGAAAGTACTTCGAACGGCACAATTGGTTTATACGGCTCCATGGCAACAATGTCTGCCCGAACAAAAGGGGTAGGGTCAAATTTATTCATAATGTTAGTTGGGAATTTTTATTTGGTTAACTAAGATTGAACCAATTTTTTTGCGAAAAACGTATAAATTTATTGCAAATTGGTCCAATCTTAAAGATTCATCGTCATATACAGTTCGTCATAAATGTTTTCACCTGCACGGATAACCTGTGATTCTGTAGCAATAATCCGAAACCCTCGAGAACGATAGAGTGAGATAGCCGCTTTGTATTGATTTGTTGTTGTCAGTTGTAGTTGTGTGACCCTAGGTAGTCTGCGCGCACGTGCAATTAATTCGTCAAGCAGTTTGCCTGCGAGCCGCTGCCCGCGCCATTCGGGCGACATGAAGGTCCCCCAAATATGCCCCTTTTGCCCAAGTTTGGGTTTTGTTGGGCGGAAAAAACCGATCATGCCCACCAATTTGTTATCGACAAATGCGCCTAAAATGAAATCATTTAAGGAATCTTGCTCTTGTTGCAACATTTCTTGAATTTCACTTATTGAGCGGTTCACCCAATCGTCAAGGGCAATGGCAAAACCCCCTTCACTTACTTCGACTGCACGCTGCCTTAGTTCTTTAAATTGTGCGGCATCTTCTGGGATTAGTTCACGAATCATCAGTCACTCCGTGTTAGAAAACATAAAGTACATTCTAACCCGACGAACGATAAAAAATCAATTCTTTTTGAGAACTGTTGAAGTTCTGCCAGGCAAGGTGCGAATGTCGTTGGTAAAATAAGCTTCGCGCCCCTTGTCTGGCAGGACGGGTAACTAAATTCGTTTGCGAGCCGCATTTGCATGACCAGTCAACAATTCTGCATCGGCGATGATGGCTGCGACTTTGCTGAGTTGGGTAGATGTCGTGGCATCTAGGGCCACAATGCTCGAGATTTTGACGAAATCGAGCACATTGAGCGGTGAAGCGAAACGTGCTGTGCCGCTGGTGGGCATCACATGACTGGGACCAGCCACATAATCTCCCAATACCTCAAACGAGCGTTCGCCAACAAACAGACCGCCTGCATTGGGGATTTTGTCTATGTAGGCTGCTGGGTTTTGGGTGGCGATGCAGGTGTGCTCGGCAGCAAACTGGCTGGCGAGGTGACACCCTTCATCCATGTCAGCGGTGATGACAATGCCACCCTGATTTGCCAACGAGACAGCGATGACATCATCCCGACTGAGCATTTCCATTTGTTTGGCGATTTCGGCTTGAACGGCTTCGGCAATTTTGTGCGATGGCGTGAAGAGGATGGCGGTTGCCAGCACGTCATGTTCGGCTTGCGCCAGCATGTCGGCGGCAACCCAGGCGGGAACGGCCGTTTCATCAGCCACCACCACCGTTTCCGTCGGCCCATACAGCCCATCGATGCCCACTATGCCATACACTTGCCGCTTTGCCAGCGTCACAAACAGGTTGCCCGGTCCCACAATTTTATCCACCTGGGGAATTGTTTCGGTGCCAAACGCCATCGCGGCAATCGCTTGTGCGCCGCCGAGTGTGTAAATGGTGTCAATGCCAACAATGCTGGCAGCGGCCAAAATTACATCTGCCACTTTGCCACCGTCTTGACCCGGTGGTGTCGCAACAACAATCTCTTTCACGCCTGCCACCTGTGCGGGAATAACGCTCATGAGCAGCGAGGAGGGCAGTGGCGCTGTCCCGCCCGGTACGTAAACGCCAACGCTTTGCAGTGGCGTCACACGCTGACCCAGTCGTCCGCCCATCTCGGTTGTTTCCCATGACTTCACTGGCTGGTATTCATGAAATTTGCGAATGCGGTCTGCGGCAAATTCGAGCGCTACTTTGAGTTCGGTGGGGATGCGGGAAACGGCCGTTTCTATCTCACTTTTCTCCACCGCCAACCCATCCAGCGTCACTTTGTCAATCTCTTTCGTCCAATGTCTTAGGGCATTATCACCTAAGGTTCGTACATCACGGAGGATGCGGGAAACGGCCGTTTCCGGTGTGCTCCTCTCTCCAAACATCCGATCCAAACCCGCCTGCAATCGCTGCGGTACATCAGGTTCCAACGCCATCTCCCGCCGCAAAATCGATTTCTTTGCTTCATCAACGTCAAATATTTTAATCATTAGTTCACCTCGCAGATTAGCTATCAGCCATCATCACTCATCACTCATCACTCTTCACTCAGTCCTTAGCCATCTCCCAACGCCGTCAACATTGCCCGATACCGTGCTGGCTCCTCTTCAAAAATGTAGGTACACGGCGAGACGATGACACCGCTGCCACCTATCGCACGTAATTCAGCAATCGCTGAAACCAGCTTGTTTTTGCTGACAACGATGTTTACAGCATACCAGTTTCCATTCCCTGATAGTTTTTGCGGAGAAACGACTTTTGAAATGGTAGGCCCTTGTAACCCACCAATCGTTTTTTGTTCAAACATTAGATTGGCAATGGCTTCAGGTGAGTCGCCGCGCACATTGGCGGTAATCAAGTAAGAGCCTCTGGCGCGTAAATGGGCTTCGATGTATTCCAGCAGCGTGCGCGCCACTTCTAGTACGTCGGGACGTGTTTTTAATGCATTCCGATTGGCTATCAGGCACGCTTGCGAATTCAAAATTTCGCCATCATCAATTTGCCGCAGATGATTGTCGCGCAACGTGAGGCCAGAAGAAACCAGATCGGCAATCAGATCGGCGTACCCGATGGCGGGGGCGATTTCTAACGTGCCTTCAGCGTTGATCAGCCGGGTAGGTTGAACATTGTGTTTTTCTAGGAATTCATTGGTTAGTTTGGGGAATTTAGTTGCTACTCGTAGTGGATAGTCATTGGCAGCACGATCCTTTGCCCAGGCAGCTAAATCAGCCATTGTCTCGATGTTTGTTTCTTGCGGTACGGCCAAATTCAATGAACAAGGGCCAAATCCTAGCTCGTCATTCAAGACCAGAATCGTGGATCCAACGTGTCCAAACGCTTTTTCGGCCAAAATGTCGTAGCCAGAGATGCCAAAATCAAGGCTGCCCTGGCGTACACCGACCACAATGTCACCGGGACGCTGAAAAATAACGGTTACATTTTCTAACCCGGAAATGGTGGCCACATATTGCCGAGGATTCGGGCGGCGGACTTTAAGTCCACAGTTTTCCAAAAAATTAATCGCATCTTTTTGTAAGATGCCCTTGCTGGGAAGTGCTAATCGAATATCGGTACGTGTCATAATTCCTCCTGGAAAGCTAGTCAGTATTTCAGATAGTCAGCAATTCAGCCAGAAAAAGCTGACTAGCTGAACTGCTGAACTGCTGAATTGCTATTAAAACAAAAACACCCTCCCCGTTTGACGAGGAGGGTGTTTTTTACAAAACAAGTTAATCGGTTCGTGCTACCTCACGCCGGGGCTTTTAGATAATTCAGCAAATGATGATGTGCATGATGATGCACATTCTTGGGGCGAGTGTGGGTAGATGTTTGAATCATATTCATGATGGATTAAGTTTAACATGACAAAATGAATGTGCAACAGCAAAATTATGACGTTTGTCCAAATGCATTGCTGCATTTCAATGGTAAAATATTGGGACTAAACAGAATTAATATCCCACAAATCCCATTTATTTCTGTAGGTGAACCACGTGACGAATTTGGTGCAACATGACATAAACTATAATATGGCCGTTCAAGATTTTAGACGCGCCCGTAAACAAGCAGCGTTACAACAGCTGATGGCAAAGCTAACTGGCAAATCGGTTGAACTGCTTTCTTATGATGAGGTCCATGAAAGTTTTCACCCGACCGGCAAGGTGGAGAAAGGTAAACAAGAAATTCCGTTGGAAGCGATTGTTGGCAGTGTTGGACGATACGAAGATTTTACGCGCACTTTTTTGCCGAAGCATGATAGCAATGTGGAACGGTGGGCACGGGTGAAAACGGCCGTTCTCGATATGAAAGGATGGCCACCCATCGACGTGTATCAGGTTGGTGAGGTTTACTTTGTGATTGACGGCAATCACCGCGTATCGGTAGCGCGGCAATTGGGCAGCGATTCGATTACGGCGTATGTGACCGAAATCAAAACGCGGGTCCCGCTCACCAAAAACGACGACCCCAACGAGGTCATTTGTAAAGCCCAATACACCAGCTTCCTTGAAGAAACGAACCTGGACAAACTATGCCCTGGCTGTGATTTTATGATGACGATTAGCGGTTATTATGATTTGCTGCGAGAAGAAATTGCAGCCCATCAGCGTTGGATGGTGGAGCAAAAAGGTGGCAAACCAGTTGCCGAACCAGATGCTGCTCGCTCGTGGTATGAAAATGTATACCATCCCATTGTGCATCAAATTCGTGAGCAAGGGATCATGCACAAGTTTCAAAAACGGACGGAAACGGACATTTATGTGCTGTTCCTTGAGCATCGTGAAGAGATGGAAGAAGTATTGGGATGGGAGGTTGATCGGGAAACGGCCGTTTCCGACCTCGTCGAACAAGAAACCGAACGCAAAAAAGGCATCTTGTCACGATTTGTCAGGCGTCTCCGGCACCTATTTGTGCCGCCCAATTTGGAAGATGGGCCGGCTCCTGGCACATGGCGCAACAAGCAGTTAGGCGAAGGTCGCCGTAATCACCTGTTTGTTGATTTCCTTGTTGCCTTTCGTGGTCGGGAATCTGATTGGCAAATGCTTGATCAGATTATCAAAACTGCCAAAAGAGATAATGATAGACTACTCGGACTTCACGTTGTTTCGACGAAGGCAGAAAAGAACAGCGAACAGGTTCGTGAGCTTTGCCGCCGGTTTGAAAAACGATGCGCAGATGCTGACATCGTGGGCGAAATGGCCATCGAAGTTGGCGATATCGTAGACATAATCGTGAAACGTGCAGCGTGGGCTGATATTGTCGTCACCTCTTTGCGTCAACCGCCAGCGGACGAGGCAAGGTCCAGATATGGTGATGGGTTTATTAAATTGGTGCAGCGGTGCCCGCAGCCGATTTTGGTTTATCCTATTGGTGCAGAATTCAAAATGGACCGGGTACTGTTGGCCTACGATGGCAGCCCCAAGGCCGATGAAGCGCTGTTTGTTGCTACTTATCTAAAAACCCGCTGGCCGCTAGACCTGTTGGTGTTGACTGTGGAAACAGAACACACGCAAGAAACGGCAGTGACACGAGCACGAGAGTATATTGAAGGACATGGCATTTATGATGCCAATTATGTTTTAAAACAAGAACCCATTGCAGAAGCAATTTTAGAAACGGCCGAAACTTACCAGAGCAACTATTTGATTATGGGGGGATTTGGTTTTCGACCCGTAAAATATATTATGCTGGGCAGCACTGTTGAGAAAGTGCTGCAAGAGATACATCATCCGGTGTTGATCTGTCGTTAACACACAATCAAACATTTTGGAACGAGTCCTTCGCGGTTTGCATACGACTGTTCATCAATGTGATTGTGTTAAATGATATGTGACACATCGCAGCAATGAACAGGTGAAAAAGTTACGATGACAAACGAAGGATTTTATTTAACAGCAATTGAAGATTTTAATACGGCGCGGCGACAAGCCTCAATAGAAGAACTGCTTTCTCGTATCACAGGGCGCTCAAATGAACTGCTAGATTACGAGGAAGTGCGCCGCCAGTTGCGTGCCACAACCAAGGTTGATCGCGGCATCCAAGATATTCCCTTGGATGCGATTGTTGGCAGTGTCGGGCGTGTGAAAGATTTTACGCGCACGTTTTTACCCAAAAACGATAATGATGCAGAAAGATGGGCAAGAGTTAAATCGGCAGCTAATAGTTTAACGGGCGTGCCCCCCATTGAAGTGTATCAAATTGGAGATGTTTATTTTGTGATTGATGGCAATCATCGCGTGTCGATTGCCCAGGAACAAGCGTGGGGATCGATTCAAGCTTATGTGACTGAAGTGCAAACCCGCGTGCCAATTTCGCCAGACGATGACTTTGAAGCAGTTATTGCCAAATCAAGATATGTTGAATTTCTAGAAAATACAAATTTAGATAAACTGCGCCCTAATGCAGATTTTACAATGACGTTTTTGGGGAAATATCGTGTGTTGTTAGAGCATATTGATGTGCATCGGTACTTCATGGGAATTGACCAACAACGTGATATTTCAAATGAGGAAGCCATCACACATTGGTATGATACAGTTTATTTGCCGGTGGTGAGAATGGTGCATGAACGTGGTTTGCTGCGTGACTTTCCGCAGCGAACTGAGGCTGATTTGTATTTGCTGTTGGCGGAACATCGGGAGGAGTTGAAAGAGGCTTTGGGGTGGGAAGTGGAGGCGGATACGGCCGTTTCCGACTTGGCAGATCAAAAAAGCAGTCGCCCTTCACGTGTTCTTAGTCGTTTTGGCGGTTGGCTGTACGATGTGATCACACCAGATGAGCTAGAATCGGGACCACCGCCAGGACAATGGCGTAAAGAACGAGTCACATCACGGCACAGTAACTCGTTGTTCAGTGAACTGCTGGTAGCAGTGCGAGGTCTAGGAAATGATTGGCGCGTGCTCGAACAAGCAATTGTTTTGGCCCAAAAAGAAAATAGCAACATTTTAGGTCTGCACGTTGTAGAAAAGAAGCAGTATGAGCGGTTGCAAACGGTGACCCGGTCTAGTGAAGAGGAACTGGTTGCGCAGGTGCAGGCTGAGTTTGATAGGAAGTGTGTAGAGGCGGGGATAAACGGGCGTCTAGCTGTCGAACATGGCACCGTAGGCCGTCAGGTTGTTAAACGCGCTGCCTATTCCGATCTGGTCATGGTTGCGCTTAATCACCCGCCAGGCTCACAACCCTTGCAGCGTTTAGCTTCTGGATTAGTGACACTCATTCACCGTTCGCCACGCCCTGTGTTAACCATTCCTCCCGGTCCACCATCGCCAATGGACCGGATATTATTAGCTTACAATGCCAGCCCCAAAGCAAAAGAAGCGTTATTTATAGCCACCTATTTTGCTGCACGCCACCAGGTAGATTTAACAATTGTGGCGGTTAATCAATATGCTGAAGCAGCCGGTTGGCTAAAAGAGGCAGAAGCATATCTAAAAGAACATGGCGTTACAACAATTCGTTCTGTTGAAAAAACAACAGATAATCCTGCAGGTGCCATTCTAGAAACTGTAGAAGCTTACCAATGCAATTTGATCATTATGGGGGGGTATGAGGCGCAACCGTTAGTACAGGCGATTTTGGGCAGCAATGTAGATAAACTGCTGTGTGAAAGTAAGGTGCCAATTCTCATTTCACGATAAATTTTATAAAGAAAAGCCCTCAAATCTGCTGATTTCAGGGCTTTTACTTTTTGAAGTCAATTAAGGTGTTCATCAAACACCTACCTTATTCTTCGTTGAACTTTGCGCATTCGGCGCAGAGCTTTCTTCTTCTTGATGCGTTCTATTTCACTCTTTGGAATGTGCCAGCGCTTGCGCCGTACATCAGATAGAACCTTGCTCTTCATGACGGATTTGCGAAAACGTCGCAGCAATTGTTCTTGCGTCTCGTTAGATCGTAATTCGACCTTTGGCAATGCAATCACCTCCTTTTGGGTATAAATGTTTACTCACGTGCATACACACATTGCTGTCAATTTGTGAAAGCAGTGGATGCTACACTCATTTTTAAGTAAACGATTGGGAAAGGATTGTGGTCCAAAATTTAAGAATTCAATCAGGGAAGCCACTTAATCATTGTCCATCCACAAGTTTACACGAGTTGCTAATAATTGCAATCAACAAAATCGATAAATTAGTGTATTAGTGTAATGGTATATTAGTCGCAATCCAATACACTAATACACTAATTTACCAAAACACCTTCTTAATACAATTCACTCGTCATGATTAACAGCGGCTTCATCTCAAAGCTTTTGTAAATTGGGCGCAGTCGTTCGATGTTGTAATGTTCTTTGACGTTTACGATTTTTTTGTGACTGGTAACGACTTCAACAGGGACGTTGTCGTAACGGCCGTTTTTCAACACCACTAAACGGCCGTGAATATTCTTCAAGATCAAATCCAATGCCAAATTACCATACGCCATTGGCACAATCGAATCAATCGCATCTGGATCACCACAGCGAGTCAAATAACCCAGTTTTTGATTGATAATATCAATCGGCTGACCGTTTGTAAATTTTTGAGAACGTGCCTTTAATTCAGCCGAAACCAGATCGCCGATGCCGCCTAATTTCTTGTGACCATACGCATCCTTGTTTTGATCAGAAAACACCATTTCTCCACCGGTAAACATGGCCCCTTCTGAAATGAGAACAACTGAATAACGGCTCGGATTTTTAAAACGATCCTCAACCAGTAATTCAGTTAGATGATCAATTTCAAATTTGTGTTCTGGAATGACACAGCGATTTGCAGATCCCGCCATTGTGGGCAGCATTGCTGTAAATCCGGCATAGCGACCAAATACCTCAAGCACCAAGAACCGTTCATGTGAGCCAGCAGATGTACGCAGCTTGTTTGTCATTTCAATGGTGCGGGTTACACAAGTGCTAAACCCAATGCAGTAATCAGTTCCAGGTACATCGTTATCCATTGTTTTGGGAATGGCAACCACTTTCATGCCTTCAGTATAGAGGCGCACGCCATAGCTGAGTGTATCATCACCACCAATTGGAATTAAATAGTCGATGCCCAACCATTCCAGATTTTTCATAACTTCTGGGGTCAGGTCATTTACCTCTTCATTGTAACTATCTTTGAGATGCGCCGGTACATCCGATTTTTTCATATGGCTAGGACGAGTACGGGAAGAATGCAAAAATGTGCCCCCTGTACGCCCAGCTCGATTGACAATTTCTTCACTAAGAATTTGATAATTGTCACTGTTATCTGCTTTCTTGTCTCGGAGCAGTTCAGTAATACCTGCCCATCCGCGGCGTAAGCCAATGACATCATATCCTTCACGCAAGGCACGAATTGTGACACCACGAATCGCTGGATTCAAACCAGGCACATCACCACCCCCGGTTAAAATGCCGATGACGCCTTTCTTTTTCTTAATATTTGCCATTAAAAACCTCCATAATTATTTTGTTTTTTCTTCTTTTTTTGTTTGGGTGCGGGTTGGGCTAACATTTTGGCAATGTCGCCCAATTCTAGCCACCATTGTTTTTTAGGTCGTTGGAATTTTTTGCGCATCATTCGTGGCACATCTTGCAAATCCGTATGTTTCAGCTTGCTGCCGACAAGCCCCAGGCAAACACTTTCAGGTTCGGACTGTCCAATTTGCTCTTCCAAGAATTGGAGGCTATGGGCTGCCATGCGCGTTGCCAGAATTCGGTCAAACGGTGATGGATCACCACCTTGCTGCAGATGTCCTAAGATAGATTGCCGCACATCGAACAGCTCGCCGCCTTCTTCTTCAAACACGGCGCTCATGAAGCCTGTAGAGTAAATCTCATT
>QQUD01001020.1 GCA_008501785.1 Chloroflexota bacterium | reverse complement strand
CCTGCTGACCAACACCGGTTTTTATAGCACCACCACCGCAGCCGGAACAACCCAAACCCTGCAACAGACCGGCGATCCGCGCTGGGGCATGTTAGCCCCTTTACCACAACAGACAACCCTGACCACCCCTACCGTTCTGGCAGCAACAACCCTAACCGCCCGCACCGTCGCTCTGGCCGACCCTAATAACCTGCTCAGTTTAACCTCCCTGACCGATACCATCAGCCTGAATGGGCGACTTTTTACCAGCGTCTTTGATGCCGCCACACAAACTTTTGCTGAAACCAGCCCGGCCGGGCGGCAAAGCAGCAGCGTGATAGATAACCTGGGACGCATAACCTCGGCTCAAATGGCTAATCTGACTCCGCTTAGCTTCAGCTACAACAGCCGGGGCTTATTGACCAGCCTGGCACAGGGCAACCGGAGCAGCAGTTTCAATTACAATAGTCAGGGCTACCTGGCTGGCGTGACCGACGACCTGAATCGGACGATTGCGTTTAGTTATGACCCCGCCGGACGCATAACCCAAGAAACGCTGCCTGATGGCCGATTTATCGGCTACAGTTACGATGCCAACGGCAACCTGATCGGCCTGACTCCGCCGGGCCGACCGGCGCACAGCTTTAGCTATACTGCAGTAAACCTGGTGGCCAGCTATACCCCGCCCGCCGTCAGCGGTTCAGGCAGCAACAGCACCCTCTACGCCTACAACAGCGATAAGCAACTGACCCAGATCACCCGTCCCGATGGTCAAATTATTGCCTACGGCTACGACAGCGGTGGCCGGCTGCAAAACCTGACCACGCCGCGCGGCCCCTTCACCTACGCCTACCAGCCTGCCAGCGGCAATCTGACCACCATCACCGCGCCGGACGGAGGCGGAACGCTGGCCTATAGCTACGATGGCTCGCTGCCAACCGGCATCGCTTGGAATGGGGTTATTAACGGTAACGTTGGTTACAGCTACGACAACGACCTCCGAATAGCAGCCCAGACGGTTAACGGCGGCAACCAGATTGCCTACCAATACGACGCCGACAGTTTGCTGATTGGGGCGGGCAACCTCAGCTTGAGTCGCAACGCCCAAAACGGCCTACTGACCGGCAGCGGCCTGGGCAGCGTGACCGACAGTTGGGGCTACAACAGCTTTGGCGAACCTATCAGCTACACTGCCCGTTATGGCGGCAGCCCGCTTTACGGCGTCCAGTACAGCCGCGATCAGTTGGGCAGGCTGGCCGGTCAAAGTGAAACCATTGGCGGGGTGACGACGGTTTACAGCTACACCTACGATTTGGCCGGACGCTTGAGCGAAGTCCGGCGCAACGGCGTTATCAACGCCACCTACACCTACGACAGCAACAGCAACCGGCTAACCGGCCCCGGCGGCCCGGGTGTTTACGACGCGCAAGACCGGCTGTTGCAATACGGCACAAGCGTTTACAGCTACACCGCCAACGGCGAACTCCAGAGCAAAACAAGCGGCGGGCAGACCACCATCTACCAGTACGATGTTTTGGGCCAACTGCTGCAAGTTACCCTGCCCGGCGGAACGCAAATAGCCTATGTGATTGACGGCCAAAACCGGCGCATTGGCAAAAAAGTTAATGGGACGCTGGTGCAAGGCTTTCTGTACGAAGACCAGCTTAACCCGGTGGCCGAATTGGACAGCAGTGGCGCGCTTGTTAGCCGCTTTGTGTACGCCAGCCGTATCAACGTGCCGGACTTTATGATCCGCGGCGGCGTTACTTACCGCATTATTACCGACCACCTGGGCAGCGTGCGCCTGGTGATCAACACCGCCACCGGCACAATTGCCCAACGGCTGGATTACGACGAGTTTGGCCGGGTGCTGGCCGACACCAACCCCGGCTTCCAGCCCTTTGGCTTTGCCGGCGGCCTCTACGACCCGGCCACCGGTCTGGTGCGCTTTGGGGCACGGGATTATGATGCGGAAGTAGGCCGCTGGACAGTCAAAGACCCGATTGGGTTTGCCGGGGGGTATAATCTATACAGTTATGTACACAATGACCCTATTAATTATGTTGATTTGACTGGAACAATTAATTGGTGGGCAATTGGAGCAGGGGTTTTGACTGGTCTCGTTTTCAGTCCAGCTATAGGTATTAGTGTATACTCAGGGCTTGCATTCGCAATGGCAGCTAGTGACGGTATTAGCGATGCCGGACGCGGGATAGTAAGAGCTTTTGATCCTAATAAACGGGTTTCACCTCATCAAATCCAGCGCGACTTACTACGTGGAATTGAGAACGGGCTATGGGGTTTAATGTATCCTCCTGGAGTACGTGAATTAGGGGAGATATTAAGAGATTTATTATCACCTTCAAAGGCAGGAGCCGCAGAACTTTTGCCGAAACCGCGAGATGAACCAGAACAATCTCCGGTATCACCTCCGGCAGGACAATCTCCACCAGTAGGAGGTCCCTGTGAGGAATGAGACCAAGGTTAGCCGGTAACACCTCTTAACTAGAGGCAGTCCTGCGCTTGTGGTCAATAACTTATACAAGCTAATCAGGTGTCATTGATAATTGCAACAGCATCTGACGGGGGGATTGTTGGGTAATAAAATTAGCGTGCTAAGCTGGTGCGAGGCCAATCATTATCGCTGTTTTTATCAGAAATTAACAAGGGTGGTTTAGTCAAGCCACCTAACGGAGAGGCGGAGATGGACAACTTGAAGATAAAAGGTTGGCATCACTCTAATAAACTGGCTAACAAACCAATTGCAGGGGACGGCCCAAGCTTGGCTTAAATTGAAGTTTGTTTCATTGAAGTTCCCCCGGAAAAGTGGACATGAAAGATAGACAAATTCAGGTACACTTTGATAACGGGGGAAATAAAGATTATGTCAAGCACAAAGCGAACGTACACGAAACAATTTAAGGAAGAAGCGATAGCCTTGTGGGAGGCGAGTGAGAAGTCAGCCTCGGCGATAGAACCCCCCGCTCCGGCAGGTCTTCTGGCCGTGCCGTTCTGATCTTCCGGTCTTAGACCGTCTTCTTCTGTTCAATTGCATCAATTTAGTCAGAGATGGTGAAGGTTTGGGGGAAACGGCCGTTTTCCACCCACCGTATCAAATACCAAAACACAAGCCTAATGTTCCATTACGACCTCCAGATTGAACGCATTCAATCTGGCAGCAGCTTTTTGCATCTCTTCTTTTGATGGGGGCAGGACGTTCTTCATTTCAATCGTTCTCCCCGCTTGCTCATATTTTGACTCGCCCAATCGATGAAAAGGCAATAGCTCAAGCTGTGCATTTTTTCGATGAGACTGAAGAAATGCTCCCAATGCCTCGAGATTTGCTACATCATCATTCACACCGGGAATTAACGGCATCCGCACGAGCATATCTAAATCAGAATTTAGCAGGAACACAATATTTTCAAGTATCAGCTTATTTGAAACCGCGGTGAACTGCTTGTGTTTTTCACTGTCCATAATTTTCATATCACAGATAACAAAATCCACCAGTGGCAAAATGTCCTTCAATATTTTGGGAGATATGTGCAGGCAGGTTTCTATGGCGGTGTGAATATAATTCGAACGGCATAATTCAAGAAATGCTTTCACAAATTGATGCTGGATTAAAGGTTCACCCCCGGACAGAGTCACACCGCCACCAGATCGCTCCCAAAAAGGGCGATCTGAAACCATTTCGTCAAACAGACCTCTTGCAGTCACCGTTCGCCCTACGATCTGAAGTGCGTCGGCAGGACAAACATCAACACATTGCGCACAAAGATCACAAACACTTCGATCCAGGCAATGCGCTGCGCCGGAGAAATGGATGGCATTTAGCGGGCAAGTTTCCAAACACTTGCGACATTGAATGCATTCCTGTTTGAAATAGGCAATTTCAGGAGAGCGTTTTTGGGATTCTGGGTTGGCGCACCATCGACAACGGATCGGACATCCTTTTAAAAAGGCGGTTGTGCGGATGCCCGGTCCGTCATGGATGGAATAACGCTTAATATCAAAAATAATTGCTTCAGGAGGTGATTCCATGGTTTAGCAAATCTCGTGGGCTGTTCTGGAAATCACTTCGTCCTGAACATCTTTACTCAGCATGACGAAATAATCGCTGTATCCCGCTACCCGAATGAGCAGGGACCGGTAATCATCTGGGTTTTGCTGTGCTTTTAACAAGGTTTCCCGCGATACAACGTTGAACTGCATGTGATGGCCGCCCATATCAAAGTAGGTGCGAATCATGGCGGCAAACTTTTTCAGCTTCTCTCTACCCGCCAGCGTCTGGGGCGTAAATTTCATATTCAGCAGAGATCCCACTGTGGATGCGTGATCTATTTTGCTGATGGAACGAATGACAGAGGTGGGGCCGGAAAGGTCTTGTCCTTGGACGGGTGAGACGCCTTCTGCTAAGGGGGTGGTGGCAAAACGGCCGTCTGCGCTAGCCGCCGTCAAACAGCCAAAAGGTAGGTGAGCCGTAGTCGGAATCATATCCGCGCCATAGGGAACGCCAAAGTCATTCGTGTACGCTTTGAGAAGGTTTACAAAAATAGTCACCAGCTTTGCTGCATGGCGATCTACTTTATCATTGTCATTGCCATATTTGGGGGCTTTGTTCCACAGCAGATTCCGCATCGTCGCATGACCTTTGAAATTATCCCGCATGGCCTGCACAATTTCAGCCACTGTGAAAGTTTTCTTGGTGAAAACAAAATGCTCAATGGCAGCCATGGCATCTGTAACGGTTCCCGTACCCACCCCTGACAGCATAGGCTGAGTATATCTAGAACCACCATCGTGATAATCCAATCCTTTGTCGATGCAGTCGTCCATGACCAGGGAGGTACACAAAGCAGGGCTTGAGGTGGCAAACACCCGTTTCGCTACCGTGTCGTATTGGTGTTTGAGATCAATCATATGACGTATCTGGATTTCCATAGCCTGCCAAATGTCATCTATGGATTGAAATTGATCCGGTGTCCCTGTTTGTGGTCCCAAAACTCTACCCGTGACCATGTTAATCCCGTTGTTGAGGGCCAGTTCCAGGCATTTGGCAAAATTGATGTATCCAGAGGATGCCATCTGGTCATTGCCCTGCCCTGTAATTTCTACACAGCCGTTTATGCCACCATTGCGTGCATCAACCAGCGTCTTGCCTTTTTCCACCAGCGATAACACGATTTCATCGGCATTGAACATAGCTGGCATACCGGTGCCCTGACGGGCCAGTTCACATGCTTTGAGCAGGAAGCTGTGGGGGGATTTGGTGCTGATCAGGCAAGAAAGCTGAGGTTGGGGCAGCATGAGGGCTGACTGGGCCGCGATGCACATATAGGAAATCGCGTTGACGCCATCGCTGCCGTCTGCTTTCAGCCCTCCGACGTTGAGGTTTTGGAAATCGGCATACGTGTTGCTCGCTTTGGCTGTACCTGCTTCTTTGACTACTGTCATTTCAGCAAACTTGACCCACAGGCAATTGATTAGTTCCTGGCAGTCATCATCGGAAATGCCGCCACTAGCCTGCTCTTGTTCATAGAATGGATAGATGTACTGGTCGAATCGGCCCGGCGATAGGGCATAAGCATTACTTTCCAGGTTGAGCATGAGATGAACGAACCAGAAGGATTGCAGTGCTTCCCAGAAAGTTTGGGGAGGATTCTCAGGTACGTTTCGACAATTGCGAGCAATCTGCTCTAATTCGCTTTTACGGACTGGGTTTTGACAGACTTCAGCCATTCTTTCGGCTTCATCGGCATAGCGGTGAGCTAAAGCGGCTACCGCATCGATTCCGATTAGAAGGGCTTCGTAAAAATGTTGTTTCCCTTTATCCGCTGCATCTGTGCCTGCCCAAGCAGTTGTGACCCGATGACGCAGCCCACAGAGACCTTCTTTCAGGACGGTTTCATAATTAGGATTGAAGTGACCAATGCTGCGATTGAGGTAGTAGTGAAATAAGGCACCTTCATCTGCGGCTTCCATTGACTTTTCAGGCGCATCAGGAAGAATTCGGTCGCAAACCGTGCGCCCTTTCCAAAAAGGTATTACTTTTTCTTTGATGATCTGCTTGTTTTCTTCAGATATGTCAAAGGCGGTTTCAAACCGTATGGAAAGTGTATCAATTTCGTTTTCAATCCAGTCGATGTTGAATTCGGGATAGAGAGGCGATCCCAATGCTGTGGGGGTTTTACAACCGACAATCAGCTCATCTTCTTTGATCAGAACGGTGGAATGCCGGAATATTTTGTCCATTGCCCAAGCTTTTTGCAGCGTGGGATATTCGTTTTCGTGCTCCTGGTAAGCCTCGGTTACTAATAATGCCCGTTCCGCATACACTTCGGGTCTGGCGTTGACGATCTGTTTTTTCAACCTTTCAAGACGTGGGGTTAGCATGCTGCCCTCCTTATTTAGCGACATCTGCTCTTTGCCTTGCATTTTAAAGATGTTAGAATCATTTGTCCAATGAATAGTTTTGATGATAACTATCAAATTTTGTGATATATGAATTTGCAAATTGAAAGCTTGAGAACCTTTATTGCTGTGGCTGATACCAAAGGGTTTACGCGTGCGGGCACACAGGTAAACCGTTCTCAGTCTGCTGTTAGCATGCAAATCAAACGGCTTGAAGATGAAATCGGCAAGCGGCTGTTTGAAAGAACCGGCAAAACCGTCAAACTTACCCCTGAAGGCAACACCTTAATCAATTTTGCGAGACGCATCGTTAAAGAACATGATGATGCGGTTTTGGCTTTGTCGAAGCCAGGATTAAAGGGCGTTATCCGATTTGGCTCACCCGAACATTATACGACTGGTATCTTGCCGAATCTGTTGGCCCGGTTTGCGTCGTCTTTTCCAGATGTTTTGGTGGAGATGCGCTGTGAGAACAGCGATCAGATCAAGATAGCAATTGACAAAAGTGAACTCGATATCGGGATTTGCACGCAGATTGATACCGGTGGAATGGTGATTTATCATGATCCGGTTGTCTGGGTTACAAATCCGGCTTTTATATTTCAAAGGGAAAAAACCACTAAAATAGGTGTGTTTGAAGAAGATTGCATTTTCAGAACTTGGGCCACGGAAGCTTTGGAAAAGGCGGGCATCAATTATAGAATTGTTTATGTGAGCCGCAGTATTTCGGGGATTCTTGACGCTGTCAGAGCCGGGTTGGCTATCGCTCCGGTGGTGCAGAGTAATGTTCCGGCTGACCTCAGAATTGTTGGTGCGGAGAGTGGTCTTCCAGTATTGCCGGTCTCCAATATTGTTTTACACAAAGTGAAAAGTCCGCTGTCTGATACTGTTGAGTGTTTTGCTAATCATTTGATTAAATCGTTTCGGGAGATTCGTCTGCCTGTTGAATCGGGGTGAGGGATGGTGAGTTGGGATGGGGGGAGTAACGGCCGTAGCGGACAGGTGAAGCAGGCGGTATACTGTAAAGTTTTTAAGGACTGAGATGAACAACGAGCAACAGATTTTACAAAAGGTGTTAGAAAGATACGACCTTAGTGGAGCTAAGACACAGTTATTAGGTAGTCTATGGAATCGTGTTTATCGGGTCGAGGCTAAGAATGGTCATCTTTATAGCCTCCGGCTATGTCCACCTACCATTCAGGACAAACGAAGCGTTGAAGATGAGTTAGTCTGGCTGGAGTTGATCATAAGCCAGCAACATGTTGGCGTTCCATGTCCGGTTCGAAATCAGCAACAGAAGTTAATAACCGTTGTTTCAACCGCTGAAGGAGCGCGTCTGAGTTGCCTATTCGAATGGGTTGAAGGAGAGCCAGCGCTGAAGTATCTGACACCTTCTGTTATGCGTCAGATAGGACGAGCTGTAGCAACACTACATGAAATATCTCGCAAGTTTGGTAGACCATTTCATGAAAACGACTTTCGGAACAGTTATCGTTATGATAGTAGTTTAGCAATCTCACATCGAGAATGGATAGTAGAACATCATGCTGAGATAGGCATGGAGAATGTAACATTACTGCATACGGCCGTGACGTGGCTCTTAGAGGAACTTAGGCGTATTGGGGAGACAAGCGATAATTTCGGCCTCATTCACGCGGATTTACATTTTGAGAATTTCCTAGTCCGGGATGGTGAGGTAAGTGTGATTGATTTTGACCAATTGGGACGCGGGCACTACTTGTATGACCTTGCCATCTTGATAGTTGAGCTTTTCGATGAGCCGGAGGATTATGCTGAACGGTGGCACAATTTTAAAGCAGGCTACCAACAAGTAGCAGCACTGCCGTTTGGAGAGGAAAGCGAAATGAATCCATTTATTGTAGCGGTGAATTTGGCCTTTTTAGATTGGGTTTACAACTCTCCTAATCCGGCAGTCCACAAGCAGATAGGTCAACGGATTCCAGCAACCTTTGCATCGATAAGAGAAAGGATTGGTTTATAAGGAAGGCCATCCTTTCCAAAATACGGTCTAGCAAATGCTTGCGCCTGACCTTCGGCAGGTGAAGTAGGCGTCAGGGTGCTTGCTGAAAGTTCAAACCTATTCATAATAAAAGAAACAGAAAATGAGTACTTCAACTAAAAAACCTTCCGCTTCAAAAATTGGCTTGATACTCTCGCTTGTCGGGTATTTGATTGTTGCGGTAATTTTGAATTTACCTCAACTTAAAGCTATATTCCCGCTCTATATAACTACTCTTCTAGGATTTCTATTAGCTTGGATTCTTGCTGGCATTGTAGTCTTCATTGTGGTGCGTGGAGAAAACCGCCCATTGACAAGCATTGGTATTAAAACAATAACGGTCAAAGAAATGCTACTTGCTATTCTTTTTGGGATCATATTGTCATTGAGTGTTCCAGTTCTGACTATGATTGCCAGCCAGATAATTCCAAATTCACAAGAAGGAAGTATTTCCACTGTTACTGATAATGTGCCGGTAATTCTTCTATTGCTTGGTGTCTTAACAGCGGGGATAACTGAGGAAATACTCTATCGTGGTTACTCCATTGAACGGATTACTGAAATAACCGGGAATCAGTGGTTAGCATTTTTCACTTCTGTAATCGCCTTTGTGTTACCTCATGTGATAGGATGGAATTTGACGCATGTTATTGCGGTAGTTATCCCTCTGGGATTCGTTCTGTCAGGTCTTTACATATGGAAACGAAACCTAATATTCAACATGATAGTACATATCTTGATTGATTTGCCATTAGTTTTCATTGCATTAGCATCCAATCAAAATTGAGGTTTGACAGAACAAATAAATGTGAATCAAAACGTGTAAATCACCAGATCAACAAACATTTAGAAAAAGTCACCGCCTAACAATGTTATTCGCGGAGTGGCGAGTCTCGGACCCATCTAACTTGTTTCGTTTGGCAAACGAGACCGCTCGTATCGCCACTCGCTGAAGCTGGCGTTGGTGGGCTGGCGGCGTCAATACGACGATAGCCACAAGGCAAAGGATTGTGATGACTGAAACAATTTTGGATTATTCGAACTACTTCTGGCAGGGAGATAAGGTACGACTACGCGCCTTAACTAGCGACGATGCAGATTATCGATTCGCAGAATCTCTCGACAGTATCTCCAGGGAGGAGTTCAATATCGGGATAGAATTGCCGACAACTGTCGAGGTGCAAAAGGGATTCCTTGAAAAATACGGTGGATGCAAACAGGTCAACAACATGATCGCATTTGCCATTGAGACCCATGAACAAGCGTATACTGGCCTTGTCACGATACACAGCATTGACGAACGACATGGCAAATTCAGCTTTAGCGTCATCGTAGATCGTCAGTACCGCAAACGAGGAAATGCCGAAGATGCAGTTCGGCTTATTTTGCAATACGGATTCATGGAGAGACGATTCCAGAAGTGTAATTCTGCCTGCGCAAGCTATAACAATGCTTCCATTCAGTTGCATCGAAAACTGGGGTTCATTCAGGAGGGAAGGTTAAGAAAGGAGTGGTTCTGGAATGGCGAGCACCACGACGAATTACTCTTTGGGATGACTTTGGAAGAGTATAAGCAGGCGTTGGGTGTTGAAAATCGATGATAAATATTTTGAAAGCAGGCGTTAAAAATGGTCTATAAAATATTAAATAAGAAAACAGCAATAAAATACATGATGGATGATTTAGGATATTTTGATAAGTCTGCTGAACTAACTTGCGAAGAAATAGGTGATGGTAATCTGAATCATGTATTTAGAGTTGTTGATAATAAAACAAAAACATCTTTCATATTAAAACAGGCTTTACCGTATGCAAGAACTTCAAAAGATATGATATTAGATGCCAATAGATGCAAAATTGAAGCGATGACTTTAGTTGAGCAAAGCAAATATACGCCGGAGATGGTGCCGAAAGTACATCATTATGATGATAATTTATGTGCAATGGTCATGGAAGATTTAACGGGACACATTGTTTTACGAACCGCGATGCTGAAGCAAAAAAAATACCCAAAATTAGCAAAAGATGCTGCAAAGTATTTTGCTAATAGTTTAATTAGAACAAGTGATATTGTGTTGGAGAGTAAACAAAAAAAAGACGAAGTTGTCAGATTTATTAATAAAGATCTATGCGACCTGACTGAAAAATTGGTGCTAACAAGCCCAACCTATAACGACCCCAGAAAAAGAATCGAAAAACACTTAATAGATTTTGAACGAGATGAAATATTAAATAATGAAGAAGTGATAGCTGCGTTTGCGAAGTTGAAACATAATTTTATGACCAATGCGCAAGCATTGCTTCATGGCGATGCGCATATTGGCAGCATATTTATATCAGAAAATAGCACAAAATTTTTTGATACCGAATTTGGGTTTTATGGTCCTATGGGGTTTGATGTAGGATTGTTTTTGGGCAATTTATTGATGAATGCGATCTACCAAAAAGTTAAAGGATTTGACAGGTACTATGAATGGGTAAAAAATGTGATAGAGGAATTTGTTGATGAATTTACTTTACAATTTAACAGTGTATGGGATACCTATGCAGTAGAACATTATGCAAAAAACTCTGAAGCGTTTAAAAAACAGTATCTTTCAAAAGTTTTAGAAGATACAGCTGGTTATTGTGCTTGTGAAATGAT
>QQUD01000608.1 GCA_008501785.1 Chloroflexota bacterium | reverse complement strand
GGAATACCATCCTGCCAGCCTGTCAAATAAGGTTGACGGGCTGTGGAACGGATTATCGCGCTGTCTACACCAATGTCTGTCTGTTTTTCGTCTCTCTATTCAATTGGAAAGGTGCGAAATATAGGCTTAGATTGGACCAATCTCGGAGATTGGTCCAATCTGCTAGTTTCACCCCTTTGTCCCTTCCAGGTATAATTTCAGCCAACAACAAGAGTGTGAAAAGGAAACATGTTTCTCAAAACTGTACGCTTTATTTGTCGAATCATTTTGCGCATTATTGCGAAAGTTGAACTGATTGATTTTGATCGAGCGCCTGAAGAGGGTGCAGCGCTGGTCGTTGGCAATCATCTAGGGCGATTAGATGCAATGTTGGGCATGATTCTCACAGATCGAGAAGATATTATCATGCTTGTTGCTGATAAATATCGGGAGTATCCATTTTGGCGCTGGGTGGTGGAAAAAATGGATGCGGTGTGGCTCAATCGCGATGACGCAGATTTTTATGCGCTGCGGCTTTTGCAGCGGGGGCTGCAAGCTGGGGGCGTTGCCACTATTGCGCCTGAAGGAACGCGCAGCAAAGCAGAATCTCTTCTTCCAGGAAAACCTGGAGCCGCATTTATTGCAGCCAAAACAGGTGTTCCGGTCATTCCCATGGCTGTAACTGGCACGGAAGATAGAGTGGTGAAAAAACGTCTCACACGATTGCGAAGGCTGCATATTGTGATTCGTGTTGGTGAACCGTTCACGATTCCGCCCATTAACCGCAAAAACCGAGATGAGTTTTTACAGCAAGCCACCGATGAAATGATGTGTCGTATTGCTGTACTGCTGCCTGAAGAATATCGCGGCGTTTATGCAGAACATCCACGTTTAAAAGAACTTGTTGAGTGATTGGTAAATTGATGTATTGGTATTTGGATTGCTCGGGACGATTCCACTAATTTACCAATATACTCAATATACCCAATATACTGATACCTTTATGAAAATAGCAATGGTCGGCCCATTTGGGTTTCATCCCAAAAAGACAATGCACAGTCGGGCGCTGAGTTTGGCGCGTGAATTGGTGGCGCTTGGTCATGAGGTGGCGATGTTTATGCCGCCCTGGCATACGCCTGATGAAGCGGATCGGCGCTGGCAAGAGGATGGCGTTTCGGTTCGGTATGTGCCGCTGGGTGGGGGTGTGTTGGGCATCACGGCGCGATTGCTGCGGGAGATGTTAGCGTGGCAGCCGGATGTGGTGCATTGTTTTAAACCGAAGGCTTATAGTGGTTTGGTGGCGTGGTGGCTGTGGCATTTTCATCGACGGCGGATTCGGCTGGTGGTGGATACGGATGATTGGGAAGGCTGGGGTGGCTGGAATGATTTGGACCCATATTCGCCGCTGCAAAAGCGCTTTTTTGCTTGGCAGGAGCAGTGGGGGATGCGGCATTGTCATGTGTTGACGGTGGCGAGTCGAGCGTTGCAGAGCATTGCGTGGAGTATGGGGATTGCGCGGGGTCGGGTGGTTTATTTGCCGAATGGGAGTGGGATAGAAAAACAAAAAACAGAAAACCGAAAACAAAAAACGGGAAACGGGGGAGAGGCGACGATTTTGCTTTATTCGCGGTTGTTTGAGTTTGATACGGGGCGGTTGGTGGCGATTTTGGCGGGGGTGAAAACGGCCGTTTCCCACCTAAAAACCCTCTCTGTCGGTGTGGGATTGCATGACGATGATGCCACTACATTCCGTCAACAGTTGGCGGATGTTGGTTTGTTGGATAGTTTGATTGATGTGGGTTGGGTGGAGACTGAGGAATTGCCGCAGGTGTTGACGCGGGCGGATGTCGGTATTTATTTGATGGATGATACCTTGCTCAATCGCACGAAATGTCCGGTGAAGCTGGCAGATATGGCGGCGTTGGGGATTCCGGTGGTGGGTGAGGATGTGGGACAGGTGAGCGAGTATGTGGTTAACGGCCGTTCTGGCTTCTTATACCCGACTGGAGATATAGACGGCATCACGGCTGGCCTGATTCAACTGCTTACGAATGCGCTGTTACGCGAGCAATTCGCACAGGAGGCCATCACGCATATGGCCACGAACTTTGCCTGGGCGCACCAGGCTTTGCAACTTGAACACGCCTACCAAACGACCTCATTCACATAACGGCTCAATCCGGTACAGTGCTCGATCTGCGCAGCTCAACGGGCGCACAAAACGATTATCGTTGATCCATTGACGGACTTCATCCATTGCGGATGGCAAGCTTAAATCCCAGAGAATGGCTGTGCCGCCTCCCGCAGGTGTGATGGCCAAACGGCCATCTGGACTCATGTCAATATCCACGCAACAAATGCCGTCGCTTTTGAAGCGCCTGATCTCATGACCGGTTTCTAGATCCCAAAGGCTTATAATGCCCCCCTCGAAATTTGTCGCACTGACCATTAACAGACGTCCATCTGAACTGACTTCCACTCTCGTCCTTGCGCCTGGGTGCTGACCAAAGGCTCGGATTTCACGATCTGCTACTAGGTCCCATTCCAGCACCGGGCCACCAGCATTGTAAGCTAGAAAAACTGAGCGACCATTAGGGTGAATGGCAAAATCGGTACAACATTGAGTCGTTGAGTAGCTGCGAACGATCTGCCCTGTTTCAATATCAAATTGTCCAAAATTGCTGTTATTATCTTCATCATCAAGCGGGGCGTAGGCTGTCTGACCGTCCAGATTAAACACGAGGGTTGTGTAGATATCCCGGTCCGAAGTAACTTGACGAATGATTTGCCCGCTTTCCAAATCCCA
>QQUD01000895.1 GCA_008501785.1 Chloroflexota bacterium | reverse complement strand
ATTAGTTCTTGGCTGTTTTTAATACTCACTATTTTTCTTCCAAATCAATAATTACTAATATTCCTAAATTATCGGTATCTATAAGTTAACATAAAAAAGCTGCAAATACAATTTTTTTTCAAAATTCCTAATGAAAAATCCTAAACTCTCTTAGAACGGCTCTCAGACGCGCATTGTACGATATTATCCTCTGTAGAATCTCATGTAATTTCACTTAACTTAACCGGACGGTTTTCCAGATAAGATTTCTGCGCAGCCATGCCCATGACCACAGGAATACGGCCGTCTTCCCCCACAACCGGCGGCGTCTCATCTTGCAATATGGCTTGAACGAATTCTTGCATCTCCGCTACAAACGAATCCATGTATCGCTCTAAGAAGAAATGGAGCGGCTTTTCCATGTGGACACCATCAACCGTGCTGTAAATGTGGGTGTTGGGTGTATTGTTGGTAATCGACACCATCCCTTCTGATCCCAAAATTTCGGCCCGCTGATCGTAGCCATAAGCCGCTTTTCGGCTGTTATCGATAGTACCGATTGCGCCATTGGCAAATTTAAGTGTGATAACGGCCGTATCCACATCCCCCGCCACACCAATGGCCGGGTCAACCATCACCCCCGCCGCTGTATACACCTCTTCCACCTCGCTGGCCAGCAAATACCGAGCCATGTCAAAATCATGAATCGTCATATCCAGGAACATGCCGCCAGACAATTTGATATATTCGATAGGCGGTGGTCCCGGATCGCGGCTGGTGATGCGCAAAATATGCGGTTCACCAATTTTACCCTCGGCAACCATCTGCCGTACTTTGCGGAAGTTGGCATCAAAGCGACGATTAAAGCCAATTCGCAGCTTAACGCCCGCTTTTTCCACGGCCGCCAGCGCCGCATCAATCTTTTCCAGGCTGTGATCGATGGGTTTTTCACAAAATATGTGCTTGTTGGCCTCCGCTGCTTCTAACACAATTTGCGCATGTGTCTCAGTAGATGAACAAATAACAATGGCATCAATCGCTGCATCATTCAGGATGTCTTGGTAATCATCTGTCACGATGGGTACGTTGAATTTAACGGCCGTTTCCTGCGCCACCTCTAAATTCACATCTGCAATTGCTGCTAAATTAGCCCCAGGCGTGCGAGTTGCAATGCTCTCGGCATGAATTTTACCGATCCGCCCCACCCCAATCACACCAATCCGCAAAACCTTTTTAGTCGTCATGTTATTTTCCTTTTATCGAATCGTCCTAAAAATTATTTTTTGAACAATGGCAGTTGTAGCTTATTGCCATCGTAATCGTTCTTCATCCAGCCCCAATCAGGGTCATCATAAGGCGGTATGCCGCGATCTTCATCTAGCAGCTCACCAGCCAAATAGTTGAGGAAGTAAACTTGCGAACCAGGTGGCACAGCCACTGGATGGAAACCCTGTGTCACCAACACGCATTCCCCATCCCGAACGGTAAATAGTTCATCAAAATCAATATCTCGGCGATAGTTGCGGTGAATGCAATGACCCGTCTCAGCCGGATCAATGCGATAGTAATAAACTTCTTCCAGGTATGGAGAATCGGCATACCGATCATGACAATGAGGCGGCCAACCAGAGTAACCGCCACCCGGAACATACACCTCGAATAAAATCAGCCGTTCGGCCGGTAGTGGATGGGCCAACACATGATTAACCTGCCGCACAGCCACCCCACCACCGCGTACTTCTTGTTTTATTTCATCAGGCCGAAATAGGCGAACAGGATATTTCCCTTCCGCCGGTGCCCCCCCGATAGCAAATTCAAATTGAGTGGTGGCTGTGACGGAAACGGCCGTTCCCGGTGGCGCGTACAAAATATGCGGCGGCTCCTCAAAATAATCCCGGCGCGAAACTGTAAAAGTCTCTTCATTTGCCTTCAGCAACGCCTCCCCTTTTAACGGAACCAACGCCACTTCATCACCACCCGTTGCCTGTTCAAACTTCTCACCAGCTTGCAGCACAACCACCTTAAAACTCAAATAATCCCAACCCGCCGACTCCGGCGTTACATCCATCAATATTTCACTATCGTGATTTGGTTTAATCAAATGTTCTTTCATAAATTGTTTTTCCTATAAGACAGAGACAGAGGGAAGCAGGGCAATGATTTTTCTGCCTCTGGCTCTATCTCTGTCTCCTTCCTCTGTCTATAACCCAATCTGTCGCAAAAACTGCCGATTCCGAGCCGCACTTTCCTTCGGGCTGCCCATCCCCGGCAAGACATCTTGCTCAACGACAATCCAGTCCTCATAACCGATTGTTTCCAGCGCGGTTTTAACGGCCGTAAAGTCAACACCCCCCTGCCCCAATTCACAGAAAACACCCTTATTCACCGATTCAAAGTAATCCCACTTTTCATCACGGGACTGTTGCGCAATTTCTGCGTGACAATCCTTGAAATGCATATGCCAGATGCGATCTGCATAATCATGAATCGCCTGCACCGGATCGCCGCCAGCAAACTGGTAATGGCCGGTGTCAAAAACCAGCCCCAGCAGTTCTGGGTCTGTCAATGAGAGCAGTTTTGTTAACTCAGCCGGTGTTTCCACATATCCAGCGCAGTGGTGGTGGAAAACGGTCCGTAAACCGGTTGTTTCCTTCACAGCTCGCGCCACATGTTCGGCTCCTTTAGCAAAGGTGAGCCATTCCGCCTCGGTCAACCCCATTTCTGGGGTGACGCGCCCCGCGTTTTGGGTGCGTTTTGGTACACTGCCATTGTCGTCGGCCAAAACGATGAACGGGGTGTTTCCAGAAACGGCCGTTAACAATTTTGCAATACGAACGGCCGTTTCCACCCCAGCAGCATGACACGCTTCATCCTTTAACGCCACCGGCACAAACGCCCCCAACATAGCCAGATTTCGGCACGCCAATTCACCCTTCAATTCATCCGGATCAGTAGGCATAAACCCCCAATCCCCCAACTCCGTCCCGGCATACCCAGTCTCCACCATCTCATCCAAAACCTGAGCATATCCCGCCGCTTTACCTTCCAACTCAAACTCCAGTACCCCCCACGAACACGGTGCGTTTGCAATTTTCATCATCAGTCAGACTCCTTTTTAGACAGAGAAAAGAGACAGAGATAGAATTAGAACATGCTGTCCGCCAATCAATGCTTTGCTTCCAAACCGCTAACCGTTCAAATTTAAAATCCCCCATATCTCCCCAGACCTCTATTCCCGACTCTGTCTCTGTTTCTATCTCCGTCTCTAATATTAAAATGTACGCGACCATTCCTTTGGCCAGCGTTCAACTACAACTTTAGTTTGCGTGAAGAACTCCACTGCGTGCTTTCCTTGACCGTGTAATGTGCCAAAGAAACTCTCTTTCCACCCACTAAATGGGAAAAAGGCCATCGGAGCCGCGACGCCAATGTTGATGCCGATATTGCCAGCATCTGCTTCATTGCGGAACTTACGGGCGGCAGCGCCGCTGCTGGTGAACAGACAAGCCATGTTGCCATATTGACCACTGTTTACAAACTGGATGGCCTCATCAATCGTATTTACATGGATTAGACTGAGAACCGGGCCAAATATTTCGGTTTTGGCAAGTTTCCCCGCCGGCTTTACATCAGTCAAAATGGTGGGACGGATAAAGTTGCCGTTTTCATAACCAGAAATGGATACGGAACGGCCGTCTACCAACACCGACGCCCCCTCATCTTTCCCCTGCTGAATCAAACTCTCAATACGTGTTTTGCTGGGAACCGAAATCACAGGTCCCATTTGCACTGCATCATCCAACCCATAACCAACCACGCGGGATGCGGCAGCATCGGCAATAGCTTCTGTAAACGTGTTGCGAGCCTCGCCCACGGTAATGGCAACCGAAGCGGCCAGACAGCGCTGACCTGCGCACCCAAAAGCCGAGTCGGCCGTAATGCGCGTCGTCATTTCCATATCGGCATCGGGCAAAACAATGACTGGATTCTTTGCGCCACCCTGAGCCTGTACCCGTTTGCCATTTGCTGCGCCGCGACTGTAGATGGTTTTGGCAACGGGCGTTGACCCCACAAAGCTAATCGCTCGAATCGCCGGATGATCCAGAATTGCATCAACCGCCTCCTTGCCCCCATTCACCATATTGAGTACACCCGGCGGCAAATTCAGCTGTTCCAATAATTCAAACACTTTCACCATTGTCAACGGCACTTTCTCCGACGGCTTCAAAATAACCGTGTTGCCCGTCGCAATTGCATAAGGCAGGAACCAGAAAGGAATCATGCCTGGGAAGTTAAATGGTGAAATGATGGCACACACACCCAGTGGCTGCCGGATCATCATCTCATCAATACCGCTGGCAATGTCTTCAGAAAAGTCACCCATCATCAGCATCGGAATGCCGCAAGCCACCTCAACATTCTCAATCGCCCGCCGCATTTCACCGCGTGACTCGCCGATAGTCTTTCCACATTCTATCGTGATGGTTTGCGCAATTTCCTCGAATTTTTCCTCAAGTAGCTCCTTCATTTTGAACAGATATTGAATCCGTTCAGGGGCGGGGACACGTTGCCAATCGTTAAACGCCGCGCTAGCCGATTGGACCGCTTCCAGCACGTCGCTGCCCGGTGAAAGAGGCACTTTGCCTATTTGCTCGGTAGTGGCTGGATTAACCACATCCAAATAATCGACAGCACTAGATGGCCGCCATTCTCCGTTCATGTAATTCATCAATTTATGCATATTCATTCCTTACAACATTCCCAATTTGACTCTCACGCAAAGGCGCAAAGCCGCCAAAAAAAGCTTTGCGTCCTCGCATCTTTGCGTAAACTAAATTCTTATAGGTGGTATCGTTCGCGTTTCTTGTTTTCTTCGTAAGCTGCACGAACTTGCTGCACAGATTCAATCTCCGACACTTCAGCAACAGGGACATCCCACCAGGATTCATAACCGGGGACGCCAGCGTAGCGATCAGTTTCCACGACAATGACAGTCGTTTGCGTTTGCTTTTTGGCTTTTGCCAACGCTTTTTTGAAGTCGTCAATGGTATTAGCTCGTAAAACAACTGCCCCCAGGCTGGCGGCGTTGGCAGCTAGATCAACAGGCAGGTAGCGTTCCATTGCGTCTGATGGATGCAGTTGGTCATCTGGTAGAACACCGCTCTGGTCGTCGCGGAACAAGTAGCGCGTGCCAAATCCTTTGCTGCCCAATGACCGAGAAAGCGCCCCGATGGAGCCATAGCCGTGGTTGTCGATGAGAATAATGGTGAGTTTGATTTGTTCTTGAACGGCCGTTACGATCTCCTGCGCCAACATCAAATAAGAGCCATCCCCGACAATCACATACACGTCCCGTTCAGGATCAGCCATCTTCACCCCAACCCCCCCAGCAATTTCATACCCCATGCAGGAGTAACCATACTCCAAATGGTAGCTTTTCGGATCACAAGTGCGCCACAGCTTGTGCAAGTCACCCGGCGCACTACCAGCGGCGCACAAAACAACATCCTTCTCATCAGAGAATGTGTTGACTGCACCAATCACTTCCCCTTGACTCGGTAAAGGCTCATGGCCGAGGGTGTAGATACGTTCCACTTCAGCATCCCACGCTTTGTTAAACTGTTCTGCTCGTTGCCGATAATCTCCGTTAACTGACCAGTCTTGCAACAACTCACCTAATTCTAACAGCGTTTCGCGGGCATCGGCAGTTAGCGCCAGACCGCTGTGCTTGTAAGCATCAAACTCAGCTACATTGATATTGATAAAATGCACATCAGAATTTTGGAATGCCGTTTTAGATGCCGTCGTGAAGTCGCTGTAGCGTGTGCCAATGCCAATCACCAAATCTGCTTCACGAGCCATGATGTTGGCCCCAAACGTGCCCGTAGCGCCAATCGCACCCAGGTTTAGCGGATTGTCGTAGCGTAGTGACCCTTTCCCAGCTTGTGTTTCGCCAACCGGAATGCCAGTTTGAGCTACAAAACCAGCCAGTGCGTCAGTCGCTTCGCTGTAAATAACGCCGCCACCAGCGACAATAAGCGGCTTTTGACTGGCGCGAATCATCTCAGCGGCACGTTTTAAAGCAGCACGATCTGGGCGTGGACGAGCCACATGCCAGACGCGCTTCTCGAACAAGGCCACCGGGAAATCAAAGGCTTCAGCCTGCACGTCTTGGGGCAGCGCCAACGTGACCGCGCCCGTATCAACAGGAGAAGTTAATACCCGCATTGCTTCTGGTAGAGAAGCAATAGCCTGTTCCGGCCGGTTCAGTCGATCCCAGTAACGGGAAATGGGCTTAAAGCAGTCGTTAACGGACACATCTTGCGAGTAACCAGCCTCCAACTGCTGCAAAACAGGAGCCACGTTGCGTTGCGCGAAAATATCCCCAGGCAGCAGCAGCACGGGCAATCGGTTAATCGTGGCCCCAGCCGCCGCCGTAATCATGTTGGTTGCGCCTGGTCCAATGGATGTGGTGCAAGCGAAGGTTTGCAGCCGATTTTGCATTTTGGCGTAGGCGGCGGCGGTGTGTACCATCGCCTGCTCATTGCGGGTTTGATAGTAGGTGAATGCGGTGTTCTGCTGCAACGCTTGCCCTATCCCGGCCACATTGCCATGTCCAAAAATACCGAAGATGCCTGCGAAAAACGGCCGTTCTACCCCATCCCGCTCACTATACTGATTTTGTAAAAAGTTGATGATGGCTTGAGCCGTGGTGAGTCGTTTTGTTTCCATAATCCCTCCTGAAAAGACAGAGATAGAGACAGAGACAGCATTTTCTGTCTCTGTCTATGTCTCTATCTCTCTACTTTGTCTCTATCTCACTTCACATCTGGATTCGGCAGCATAAACGCTTCCCGAATTACTTGAATCAATTCATGGTACGAGCCAATGAACCCGCGCAATGTGCGCACAGTTGCGCCATAGGTGTCAAATTCAGGGACCGTCATACCATCCTCATCGTAGGCTTTGCGGAAATCGGGGATGCGTTCATACAGTTCGTCAATAATAGCTGGATCAACCGGGTCATCCATGCGCGGTTTCACTTCAACTTGAGAATTGTTGAATAATTTCTGCCATTTAGACGGAATCGTTAAAATGACATCGCCGCCAATGAATTCGGACCAGTGTAAATGATGACGATAGGCCGCTGCCAACAGTCGGGTCCGATAGCCGCGTTTTTGATAAATTTGGTACGCTTTTTTGAATACAGCCACACCAGCCCAGTGCGGATATTGCGGATTCACGGTGATGCCATCCCGCTTGGTCACCACCTGCATCCAATCGTCCGTGCGTCCCACCATAATGGTGCAAACTGGACTCATGTTTTTCACGGGCAATCCTTCTGCGACACGCCGATCTAAACCGCGCTCAACGGCTTCCGCAACGGCAATGGCCTGGGGAACCGTGAAACTGACAGTGGCATTGATATTCACACCCTGGTAGGTGGCTTCTTCAATCGCCAGCACTCCCTGACTGGTAACAGGCAGTTTGACCTGCACGTTGGGCGCAAGGCCATGAAAATGCACGGCTTGAGCTGTCATTTTAGCTGCATCACGATAATTGGCGGGGTTTGTCTGAATAGAAAGGCGTCCCTTTTTTGTTTCTTCGCGCTCAAACGTGGGCAGCAGCAGTTCGGCACCTTTCATGCCAATTTCTTCGAAGATTTGCCAGGTGACAACTTCTTCTGTCCAAGGGGGGTTGTTGGCAATGAGTTGATGAATGCGCTCGGCCCACAAATCCCACTCCAGCCGCAGCACTTGCAGCACAATGGTTGGATTGCTGGTTGCGCCGACAGCCCCGTGATCAATCGCATAGTTTAGCTCGCTGATGGCGCAAGAATCGTTCCAAACGTCGGTAGCGGTGGTGCTGACTGTTTTGTGTAATGGGCTTTTATAAGTTATTTTTAACATGTGATTACCTCCTGCCGAAAATAAATTTCCCGGAAGTTGCCCGCAATAGGCTTAAATCGCTAAAAGACTTCCGAGAGAATGGTTTTCATTCATCGTGGTGCGCTGCGGTTGAGTGGCGCTGGATTAACTCGCCACGTAGCATGATGACTTTTTGGGGAGAGGAAACGGCCGTTTCCCCATTCACTAATACCCGCAGCATCATTTGCGCGGCTTCCCGACCCAATTCATATTTAGGTTGGTGAAAAGTTGTGAGGGATGGTGAGACATACCCCGCCAATTCAATATTATCAAATCCAGTGATGGAAATATCTTCTGGCACACGCAAACCGGCTTGCAGCACGCCCTGAATCGCACCAATCGCCATCAAGTCGTTGTAACAGATAACGGCCGTTGGTCGCGGCGATAGTTCCAAAACATCCCGAATCCCCTCAGACCCGCCATCTGGCTGTCCATTTTTGCCAACGACAATGTAATCGGGATTAATCGATAATCCAGCTTGCAACAACGCCTCTCGATAACCACGCAGCCGGTCAGCATTCGTTTTTCCGCCATGCACATTTCCCAAAAAAGCGATCCGTTGATGCCCCAAATCAATTAAATGTTGAATGAGCTGCTGGCTGCCAAATGCATCATCGTGGTAGACAGAGTGAATGTCAGGTTCATCGATGGCTTGATTATTAATCAAAATCATGGGCACATCAAAGTGACCAAGCTGACGCAGTTGTTCTGGCTGAATTTGGGTGGAGCTGACAATCACCCCTTCCACCTGACGCTCCCCCATCGCTTGCATAATCTCCCGTTCACGATCTGGGTTGCGGCGCGAGGCGGCTAAAAAGAGACTGTAATCTGCTTCTTGCAACACATCTTCAATTCCTTGCAGCACCTCCGAGAAAAATGGATCGTCAATCCGTCGCACGATCACACCCAACACGCGAGACCGGCGCGTTTTCAGACCTCGTGCTACCGTGTTGGGAACATAGCCCAATTCGTCAGCGATTTTTTGAATGCGTTCAATGGTTTCTGTAGAAATCCGGGTATGACCGCGAAGTGCGCGGGAAACTGTCGTATGTGATACACCAGCAACGCTAGCAATATCTTTGATTGTCACCGCCAATTAATACCTGCCTTCATTCCTTTTTTTTGAAATATTGCGCACACGTGTGCGCAATAGTAATAATTTATCACAACAGCGTATCCAAGTCAAAAAAAGCGGGTCTTCAATTTATCAACTCAATACCATTAAGTGCATGTTCTCTGATGCAATGGTGTAAACCTTTATAGCCGTTATTGCAGTGTTAATTCCGTATACCCTTGCCCTTTTTCTTTATCAGCCACATCAACGATATGCAGTGACTGATTTTGTTCAGGGTGAGCTGATTCACCCTTGAAATTTTCCAGGTGAAAATCATGGACATCATGGGCTTCGATAGCATAGCCATAATAGGCAGGGCGATTGTTTCCCCAACTGACCTTGCAATTTCTTACGGTTATATCGTCGGCTTCGTTGAGATAAAAGCCTGCGGTTTTGCGTTTGATAATGCCCACAACGTCGCATGGGCGGCGATCATACAGACCGCCTGGATGTTCGGTGGTTTTGTTGATACGCAGCCGAATATTTTCAAACAGCAGTTCTTCAATCCGACTCCCTTTTGTGCCACTAACATAAATGCCATTTTCACTATTGCAGATAATATTTCGAAATTGAATGTTGCGGACTTTGCCAATACAGCCTTCAGTATCACCTTTTTTGAATCGGTGTTTTGTACCCGGTGCTCGTTTAAAGGCCGTGACATAAATGGGTTCTGACTTTCCCCACCAAACATCAGCAAACAAACGAGATTCGATGATAATGTTGTTGAATATGACATTCTCAATATTGCCCTCATCTCGATTTTGAATGCCCAGCCCGCGATTGGTGCCGTGAATGACACATGCCTCAAAGATGACGTTTTGAATATCATCTACATTTTCGCTGCCCAATTTAATTGCACATGATGTTGAGGTGAGCACGCATCCGGTGACGGTAATATTTTCGCATGGCCCGTATTCAGCATATTCGCGCCGATTTTTGATGCAAATGCAATCATCAGCCGAGCGAATGTCACAGTCACTGATGCGCACATTGCGGCAGTGGTCGATGTCAATGCCGTCACAGTTGCGGATGCGCAAACTGTTGTATACACGGACCCCTTGAATGAGTACATCTTCACATCCAGCCGGGTGTATACACCAATAAGCAGCATCCTCGAATGTGACATCCCGAATGGTGATGTGTTGGCAGCCGATGAGCGTGAGTAAATGCGGCCGTTTATCTACCCCGTCCACAAATTTAAAATTGTAGTGGGTTGGCTCCTCGTTGTGCATAAAGGCTCGTCCACTACCGTTGATCGTGCCGGTCCCTGTGATGGCAATATTTTTTTGATGTCTCGCACTGATCCACATACTCCCTTCACTGATGTTGTTGCGAAAGGGTGTTTCCGTATAAAGGGATTCATCGTTGCTTGCTTGCAGCAGGGCATTGGGTTCGAGATGTAGTTCCACATGTGACTTCAAGTGAAATGGGCCAGCCATAAAAATGTATCCGGCTGGAACAATCACTTTCCCCCCGCCCGATTGGCTGCATGTGTCAATTGCCTTTTGGATGGCTGCGGCATTATTGGTTTTGCTGTCACCAACGGCACCAAAGTCTAAAATGTTGTAAATCGCCATTAGAATTATCCCTTGTGTTTGTTCATTATGTTTTTCAAAAATTGGATATCTGGGTATCCGTTATTAGGTCGTGCCTTTGCCGGAGAATACCAGGTTGCCCACTTTTGATTGTTGTCACCTTGTAAGCGGGTGTTTGTGTGTGTTTGCAATGTTTCAATCGCCTGCACCAGGCGTTCCGGCTGCGTTGGATGGTATCCTGCCAGTGTGAGATGCAATAGAAATTGGTTGAGTTGTAGCAGCAGACGAACCGGCAGAAGGACCTGATCGTGATAAAAGTACGCCTGATCTTTGACGAGTGGTGTGGTTTTTTTGGCTAGTTTGAGCGCTTTTTCAAGCAAGGTGATTCGTTTTTGGATAGAGGCAATCTCCCCCCTTTCCCCTGCACCCTGCACCCTACGCTGGGCTATCTGCACGTCCCACAACAGCTCAACATACCCCTTGTTGCCTGCTTGTGCTTCATGCAGCCAGTTGTAAATCTGCACCACAT
>QQUD01000210.1 GCA_008501785.1 Chloroflexota bacterium | reverse complement strand
AAGGGTCCATTCTTCATAATCGACGCTGATTTGCTGAAACATGTTGATGAAATTTTGCTCACTGGGGTCGTTGTTACGAAAAATAACAAAGCCACATTCCACATATTTGGAATATCCACGCTCATCGACTGGGCCAATATAATTTCCCCAATCTTTCCAGTAAAAATAATTTTCAAACGCCATTTGTGCGCCATCAAGTGTTGAGTAATGAAAGCGCACAATTGCACAGGAATTGCTGGTTGAGCCAAATCCAGCAGTGGGCAGCTTGTCGACATTCAACGTCTTGTATCCACGCTTTGCCATCTCATAGGCGATTGCGCAGCCAATGATGCCAGCTCCAATGATAATTGCGTCATGTTTTTGATTCATGTTGTTCCCTCCTGCATTAACCGTTGGACAAAACGATGTTTTGTCTGTGTGTAAAAGAAACCGGGTCAAGACAGCGTCTTGACCTACGATTAAAATGCTAAACGCTTTCTAACGCTTGTGCAATATCTGCTTGAATATCGGTGACATCTTCGATGCCGACTGAGATGCGTACCAGTCCGTCACCAATGCCTAGACTGGCTCGTTCGGCTGGAGTGAGGGTGCGGTGGGATGAGATGGCTGGGTACAGAATGAGCGAGTATATGTCGCCCAGTGAGGTTGCCGGTTGAATCAATTTGAGAGCATCCATAAAAGCGAACACCTCTTTTCGATCTGCGTTGGCAATTTCAAATGATAAAACCCCACCACCGCCTTTTTCGTTGCTTAACGATTGCATTAAATTGTATTGTGGGTGGTCTGGCAAAAAGGCGTAATTGACGTGATTGATTTTGGGGTGATTTTGCAGCCAGGTGGCTATCGTGAGGGCATTTTGACAGTGCTGTTTCATGCGTAACGATAATGTTTTTAAGCCGCGCAGGACCAGCCATGCTTCAAATGGGCCAATGCTGCTGCCAATGAGCTTGTTCACGGTCAGAAGTCGCTCTTTCAAAGCGGCAGATGTTGCCACAATGCCACCCATCACATCCCCGTGACCGCCTATAAATTTAGTGGCGCTGTGAATGACCATGTCGGCTCCAAATTGAATGGGGTTGCAGAGATAAGGTGAGCAAAATGTGTTGTCTACCAAAAAAAGTGAATCGTTTTCATGGGCGATGACTGCCAGCTGGGGTAAGTCTGCTACTTTCATCAGTGGATTGGAGATGGTTTCGACAAACAGCGCTGCTGGTTTCGTGTTGGCGACTACCTGGGCGACTTCGTCCAGATTGGTGACATCAACAAAGTGTATGTTGGCTCCAAGCTGGGTGAAGATTTGTTGGAGGAGGGAATAGCTGGCCCCGTAAATATCGGCGGCGGCGACAACAGAAGTGCTTGCACGGACACCTGCTGCGAGCAGAGCGATGTGAATGGCGGCCATGCCAGATGCGAATGCGAGTGCGTCTTCGGAGCCTTCGAGGTTGGAAACGGCCGTTTCCAACGCCCCCACCGTCGGATTCGCATACCGTGTCGAATACACAAACCCCGGTTTCTCATTCCCCAGTACCGCATCCAAATCATTTGAATCGGCAAATGTGTATCCCACCGATGGATGAATGGGAGCCACAACCGGATTGATTCCCTCGGCGTTGAGCCGTTCTCCTGCATGAACTGAACGTGTAGAAAATGCTTTGTCTTTTAGATGTTTCATGAGATTCCTTTGGAGATAGAGATTGGGAGGTTAGGAGATTGAGTTTCTTGGTCTCCTAATCTCCCAATCTCGAATTTACACCGTATAAAGGAATTTTATCTAAATATTGGCAAAGCGCATTTGCCTAAACGAAAACCCCTAACGAACAATTGTCATTAGGGGTTTTTCAAGGGAAAGATGCTCCGTACAGCCAGTGTTGTTAGATAAAGATAATTTGTGCGTCTTGGCTCATTTCCATAAAATCTGTAGCACCTACAACCGCCTCAACACGTTCGTAGATGTCCTTTTCTTTCATCATGTACATGTCTTCAAACATGTCAACAGACATTTTGCAAGCGTACATTTTGCCACCCGCATCAGAGATTGTTTCCAAAAACTCTTCTACACCAGGGAAATCTAAATTGGCAATCTCGCGTTTCATAACGGCCGTTGCCACATTTGTCATTCCAGGCAGCCCACCAATCATATTTGGTATTGGCATACTGGGGTTGCCAACTGGCACAAACTTCAGCTTGTTCATCTTCTTTTTATTAATAATGTCAAGGCCCCAAAAGGTGAAGAAAAGCGTGACATCAATCCCTTCCATCAAGGCTGCATTAGCCAGCACCAGACCAGGATAAGCCATGTCCAGCGTTCCTTTTGAACAAATAATACACATCTTTCGATCAACATCATCATTAAACATTCGAATTTCTCCCTGGCTAAAAGGGGTGGTGTATCCCTCTTCTCCGTAAATCGCTAATCGATTAAGATGTCATTTCGACGAGTCTTCGAGGAGAAATCCCTACTGTTGATCATGAAAAATGGGATTCCTCGATGGACCTCGGAATGACGGGTTGTTGTTGCAAGCTGGTTTAAATACAACCAGACGGTTTCTTCAGACCGGCAACATAGGCAACTTTTTTAGCTGGTCCCTTGGGGAACAATCGGTACAAATCCTTGGTAGGAACGCCACCAATTTTCGTGATGCGGCGCATCGTTGGCGCGTCACCTTGTTCCATGAAATCGTTGCGGCAGAAGTTGATAACTTTCCAATGATGTTCGGTGAGCGTAATGCCTACATCACTTGCCAATGCTTGGGCAATGTTCTCGTTCCAATCTTGATGATTTGCCAT
>QQUD01000744.1 GCA_008501785.1 Chloroflexota bacterium | reverse complement strand
CCATTCCCGTTTACACAAGCATCATACCCATCAAAACAAATCACCAGACGCAGTGTATAGTCGCCAGCTTCTTTGATTTTTATATTGTCTTCCCATTGCAGTCCACCTGGGCGAATGCGAGCATTGGGGCCACCATAGGTGTGTTGATAATATTTTTGTACATCAGCACCATCTTTTCTAGGCATGACACCAAGTGAATTATAATTAACGTCCCCGCCAGTAGAATTCGATATATTGAAATCAAACCAAACACGACCATTTGTATTGTATTTTGATCGATCTTGTAGATTGAAATAAGTGGCAACCAGGCCATTGACACCAATTTGCGGTGCGGGCGGTGGCGGTACCGGTGTGTCGGTGGGTGGCGGTAAGGGGGTGTTGGTGGGGGCAATGTAAACGGCCGTATTCGTCGGCGGCACCGCTGTTGGCGTATTTGTTGGAACCGGCGTACTCGTCGCGGCGGGGGTATCTGTCGGGGCAGGTGTGTCCGTTGGCGGGACCGGTGTTACTGTGGGCAAATCGACAACAACTGCTGGAGGCAGTTGGGTCGGACGTGCGGTTGGAGCCGCTGCTTCGACCGTGTCAGCAGGTGTGTCAGAAACGGCCGCTACCGATTCACCACTAGATGCGGTTGGCTCGTCATTTCCTTCTGTAATCAAAACCCAGGTTGTCAAACCAATTGCAAAAACAACTAATATTGCCAGTCCAACTAGCAAACCTTTTGTCAAATTATCTAATGAACTCATCGCTTCTCCCGTTTGCAGATAATCTCTCACGTTATCAATGAGTTTCTTACGATAACGTTAGCTGCAAACAAGCTATGATTATAGCGATGAGTGCGTTTAGAGCAATTCAATGGGAGACCTGACAGGTTTTCGGAAAACCTGTCAGGTCTAAAGAGGTGGACCTTGCAAAACGCGCTGCCGCATTTTTTCTAGCGGCCACGGCTCATCAAAACCTTGTCCATACCGATAAGGGGCAATACCTTCCAGCCACCATGTACACCCTCTCGACTGGTAATTCGCAACCCATTCGGCATCCTTTTCCGCATCTTCGCCATGTGTAACCCCTGTGCAAACCACGTCGAACGATTCGTCGCTTTGGCGCTGTGAGTAGACATACTGAACGGCCGTTTCCAACTGTGCCCATATCTCCTCAAAATCGTCCGTTTGAAATAAGGGAAACATGCCATCCCAGCGGGCCGCACGTTGAAACGGCCGTTTGTTTGGCCAAAATCCACCTACCCAGATCGGAATTCGAGGTGATTGCACTGGTTTTGGTAAAAAATGCGCGTCTTGAATCTGATAATGCTCTCCATCATAGCTGAATGGTTCCCCCTGCCACAGTCCAGTGACCACTTGTAGTGCTTCATCAAGCATCGCACCTCGGATTTTCTGGTCACGTTCTTCACCCAGCTTGCCCCATTCATCATCGCCCAACCCGATACCGACGCTGAGAGTGAAACGGCCGTTTGCCAACCGATCAATCGAAACAGCCTCACGCGCCACTTTCCAGGGACGCCGCCGGGGGAGTGGCGACACCGTTGTGCCCATCCGAATCGTTGTCGTGCGCAGTGCAATCGCCGCCAGCGCCACCCACGGATCAACCATATTCAGTGACCAGCCCGCAATATGATCCCAAATAAAAAAGCCGTCCCAACCTGCTTCCTCTGCATCAAAGGCCAAGTTTGCCAACATGTTTGCATCCCCAAAGGGGCCAAAGTTAGGTAAATAAACACCGTATTTCATCATACACTCCTCAATCTCCCAATCTCCCAATCTCTAATTCTCATTCTAGGCCACCCTTCCTGCCACCTGTTGTCATATTTATAAATGGATTTGGTTTATCGGGGCTGCTCACCGATAATATCGCGCATGGGAAGAACTAAACTATTGAACACGAAGCGATTATTGATTGACTCACACCAGCCAAATCTGGCCGTGATGGCGCAAGCCGCAGCGATTATCAAACAAGGTGGGTTGGTGGCGTTTCCCACAGAAACGGTTTATGGATTGGGCACCGATGCACTCAACGCAGATGCAGTGCGCCGCATCTTTGCCGCCAAAGGTCGTCCCGCCTATGACCCAGTGATTGTGCATGTGTCAGGCGCACATGCATTAGACCACATCGCCAACAATGTGCCAGATGTGGCACGTCGGCTTGCCAAACACTTTTGGCCCGGTGCGCTCACCTTGGTGCTGCCTAAAGCGGAACTTGTGCCAGGTGTGGTCACTTCTGACGGACCAACAGTAGCAGTGCGCTGCCCCAATCATCCACTGGCACAGGCGTTAATCGCTGCAGCAGGCACGCCGATTGCGGCCCCCAGCGCCAACCGGTTTAGCCACACCAGTCCCACCACTGCCCAACACGTTTGGGACGATTTGGCAGGTAAAATTGACATGATTTTGGATGGCGGCCCTACGCAAATTGGGGTGGAATCGACGGTTTTGGATGTGACGGGAGATGTGCCTAAGATTTTGCGTCCAGGTGGGGTGACGGCGGAAGCGTTAACGGCCGTTCTCGACCACCTGGAAACACATCAGCCCACCAACTCACAAAAAAATCACGCGCCGCCCGCCCCCGGCATGTTGGAACGCCACTATGCACCGCAGGCCGAAATGTGGTTGTTTACGGGTGAAGATGCGGCGGTACGGCAGACAATTTTGGCAGCAGCGGAAAGGGAGAGGGGTAACGGCCGTTCGGTAGCCCTCATGATCACAAATGAGGATGTACCCCATTTTAAACACAGCGAATGCATGATTGGAGAAGTGGGCAAGCTATCAAATTTA
>QQUD01000902.1 GCA_008501785.1 Chloroflexota bacterium | reverse complement strand
TGGACCCCCGCCTGCGCGGGGGTGACAGCCATGATAGAGGTGTTTTTTAGGTTCACCAATCAATCACGAGAATTCCTGAATTTATCAATGTTTCAGGTAAAATTAGAAAAACGGCCGTTTATATGAATAACGGCCGTTTTCAACATAAAAATTATGAATAAACAGAGAATTCTCGTCGTCGATGACGACAAATCCATTGTCAAAATTGTACGCACCTACCTGGAGCAATCTGGGTACGACGTGCTCATCGCCTATGATGGCGAGTCTGCACTGCACAGCATTCGTAGTGACAAACCAAACCTGGTTGTGCTAGACCTGATGCTGCCCGACCGTGATGGTTGGGACTTGACGCGCCTGATTCGCAGCGATAAACGAACCGCCGCACTACCCATCATCATGCTCACCGCCCGCATCGAAGATACCGACAAAATCATCGGGCTAGAGTTAGGTGCAGACGACTACATCACCAAACCATTCAATGCGCGTGAAGTGGTAGCACGGGTACGGGCGCTGCTGCGGCGCACAACGCTTGGACAAGAACCGACTGAACCTATCTTGCAAATCGACCATCTGCAACTGGATACCAGCAGTCGCGAATTGACACTGGCAGGCACATCGATTCAGCTTACACCAACTGAATTCAACCTGCTGCGCACCTTCATGGAAAATCCAGGCCATACCTACAGTCGAGAAGAGCTTTTGGAAAAGGGAATGGGGTATGGGTATGAAGGGATGAGCCGAACATTAGACAGTCATATCGCCAATTTGCGCCAAAAAATCGAACTAGACGCCCGAAAACCCACCTACATTCAAACCGTTTATGGCATTGGGTATCGCTTTGTGGGGAACCGCTCATGAATCGATTATGGATTCGTGTCAGTCTTGCTATCAGCGCCTACACGCTTGTGTTGATGGTATGCATAGTAGGCTTGTTTATTGTTGGGGCTGTGTTAAGGCCCGAAAAATTTCGTTCTGAACGCAACAATAACGGGCCATTTTCAGAAGAACTTGACGGCCCCCCTCCCTTAAAAGCAATTCCAGCCGGTGTTGTCTGGGTGACAACGTTGGTGGGGTTATTTGGTTTGGGTGCGGGAGTTCTCGTCAGCCGGGGCATCAGCCGCCCGATTAGCGATTTGGCTGATGGTGTGAAAAAGGTAGGTGCCGGGAAGCTTGGGTATCGTGTTGAAACCCGTGCTACTTCCCGGGAAATTATTGCGCTCAATGAGGCATTCAATCAAATGTCGGCCGACTTGCAGCAAGCAGAACAGCTGCGCAGCAATTTGATGGCAGATGTTTCACATGAACTGCGCACGCCATTAACAGTGCTCGAGGGCAATCTGCGGGCCGCGATTGACAATATCGTGGAATTGGATGAAGACGAGTTGGCAAACCTTTACCGGCAAACACACCATCTAATACGGTTGGTCAATGATTTACGTGATGTGTCCTTGGCAGAAGCTAACCAACTGCCGCTGCAAGTTGAAGAAATCGATGTGGCGGAATTGGTGCGTGAAGTGGTGTGGAATTGGGAATTGGCGGCAAAAGAATCGGGTGTGGAATTAACGGCCGTTTCTCCCCCATCCCCCACCCATCTCACCGCCGATCCCGGCCGTTTACGCCAACTGTTGAGCAACCTAATTGCTAATTCCCTGGCACACACCCCAACCAACGGCAAAATTACAGTCACGTTCACCAACAAACAGAACACACTCTCGATTGCTGTTGCCGACACAGGCTCCGGCATCGCCCAAGAACAATTGCCACATGTGTTTGACCGCTTTTATCGTGCCGATAAGTCCCGCTCACGAGAGACGGGCGGCACTGGATTAGGGTTGGCAATTGTAAAAGGGATTGTGGAGGCGCATGGGGGTGAGGTAACGGCCGTTTCGCCCGGTCCAGGCAAAGGCAGCACATTCACCATTCAATTCCCATACAAAAGAAATAGACCAGATATTTTGACCCTCTAATAAGTCTTGGGAAGAGTTGTTGGAATCATAAGTTTGACTTAAGATGATTAAATGAAAGTAGTTAGTCCACTCATCCAAACAAAGCTCTGCCTGCCCATTATCCGATCTGAATTGGTCCCACGACCACAACTCCAGAATCAAATTGTGCAAGGGCTGCATGGTCCGCTTACTCTAATAACTGCCCCCGCAGGTTTTGGAAAAACCACACTGGCAGCTTCTTCTATTGTCGATTGTGGATTACCGACAGCATGGCTTTCTCTTGATAAGGTAGACAATCGAGAAGGGCGTTTCCTAAACTATCTAATTGCTGCCTTACAAAAGGCTGCTCCTGAGATCGGAATCGAGATCGCACAATTAATGATGGCATCCCATCAAGTGCCACCCGAATTGATCCTGACCAGCCTCGTCAACGATCTGGATACCGCCGCAGGGGAGCTTGTCCTGATACTAGACGACTACCACTTTATCAGCAGCCAAGATGTTCATTCGGCAGTGATATTTTTGCTTGAGCACTGCCCACAAACATTCCATCTAGTGATCATCAGCCGCTCTGACCCGCCGCTCCCAATCGTCCGTCTACGAGCACGCGGCCAAATGGTGGAACTACGGGCGGCCGATCTCAGCTTTAACGAATCTGAGGTAGCCCAATTCCTAAATGATGTCATGAAACTTAGCCTAGATGCCAAATCGATCGGAGTACTCGAAGAGCGTACGGAAGGTTGGATCGCTGGTTTACAAATGGCAGCCCTTTCCATGCGTAATCGGAAAGATATATCCGGGTTTATCAATGGCTTCTCAGGTACGAATCGTTACATTCTGGAT
>QQUD01000719.1 GCA_008501785.1 Chloroflexota bacterium | reverse complement strand
ATTGAGCAGATCAACAAGGATACCGTCTGCAGCAACCAAAAAGATCTCACTGAAGCAGGGGGTTATTAGAAAAGGAGATTTATGGCATTGATAAAAAACAAGTTTCTTAAAAAGTTTGGAATTGTTCGAAACGCCATTAAAAAAGACATCTTCCTAGAAGAGAAATTGTTGATGGAAGAATTCCAGGATGCGTATCAGAAGTATAAAGAGACTACCAAGAAATTGTTTCCGTTCATCTATTAAGTTAAAAACCCTCGAATAATTAGGAAAATCATGACATTCAGTAATCAACCCCCTGATAAAGCATTTATCGATTTGGGCATGGGCTGGCCTGGATTTGACCTGCTGCCGCAAGCGATTTTGAAGCAGGCTGCAAACCATCGTCTTGGCGAAGATGACAGGTCACTGCTCAACTATGGCGATAATCCTGGTGACGGCCGTTTCCGCACAGCGCTAGCCGATTTTTTGACTCGCAGCTACCGTGAGTCAGTAACGCCTGAAGCCTTGTTTCTCACCGCAGGCGCTTCGCAGGCGTTGGGTTTGATTTGCCATCTCTTTACCCAACCCGGCGACACGCTCCTTGTTGAAGACCGTACCTACTTTTTGGCAATGGGTATTTTTGAGGGGTATGGGCTTAAGCTGGTTTCGGTGCCAACGGACGGGAAAGGTTTGATTGTGGAGGCGTTGGTAGAGAAAGTGGTGGAACACAAGCCGGTTGGTTTGTACACAATTCCTACCTTTCAAAATCCGACCGGTGTTACGCTCTCTCAATCGCGCCGTGAACGATTGGTTGAACTCAGTCAAGCGCACAATTTCTTGATTATTGCCGATGAGGTGTATCATCTGCTCAATTACACGACTACGCCGCCGCCGACGTTGGCGAGTTATGCTGAGAGTGGGACGGTGTTGTCTGTGGGGTCTTTTGCCAAAATTTTAGCTCCGGGTTTGCGCCTGGGTTGGATTCAGACGTCGCCGAGGTTTGTGGAGCGTTTGGCAGCGGATGCGGTGGTGGCTAGTGGGGGGGCGTTGAATCATTTTACGGCGGGGTTGGTAACGGCCGTTCTCGAACAACGCTGGCAAGATCAATACCTAACCTCTCTCAAAGACACCTTCCGCCTGCGAGCCGCCGTGTTGAGCAACGCACTCCGGCTCCATTTCCCTGAACTCACCTTTCACGAACCGCAAGGTGGCTATTTCGTATGGCTAGAATTGCCAGAACATGTGGATACGGAAGAGCTGCTGCGTGTGTCACGGCCGTTTCAAGTCGGTTTCCAGCCCGGTGTTAAGTTTTCACCTGATCAAGCGGCTCGCAGTGGCTTGCGATTGGGTTTTTCTTTTTATGAGCCGCCTGAATTAGAGCTTGGCGTTGCCCGTTTGCGGCAAGCTTTTTCGGCCTATCTCAAGCAAAAATAGCCATCCCTGCTGGGGGGAGGGTGATAGCGACGGTGGCACGGCCGTTTCTCACCTCAACCACTACTTTTTCATTTGTTGGCGGATTGCGCAATTTGTCGTCGGACCAGTCGGAGCGGTAGAGCGTGGTCATGTGGCTGTGGTGAGGATGGAAGGAGGCGTCGATGGTGATAACGGCCGTTTGCTCTCGTTCGCCGCTGCTGTTCAACACAACTAGCACTTCCTGCTTATGCAAAATGCGTGACCAGGCAACCATATCACCTGCATTTGGATAACGAAACGCCCAGCCGTTATCTGAGACTTCGCGTAGATATTGACGCCCTCGCCGACAGGTCAACCCAATTAGATCATCTCGGTTACGAATACGAGCAATTGCCGCAATGCGCAAATAAGTCGCGTGATTTTGGTCAAAAAAATGGCAGCCTTTAGTACCCGATGCGCCAAATGTGCCGCCAAACATCCCTTCTCGCACATACCGATCTTCAAATGAAAATCCTGGTTCGATATGATGATCGTGATCAGCTATGCTGCCTGCAAATGCTTGCTCAGTGCCGTAGTAAACGCAAGGCATACCAAGTGTGGTCAGCAAAACACCGGCTGCGTTGGCTGTTTGCACAGCCTCGAAACCAGGAGCCGCATGTGCCGCAAAACGATGTTTATCACGACCAACCATGTCATGATCATCGAGAATGGAAACGTGGAAGCGGCCTGTTTCACGATGGCCACCCAAAATGTCATGCCCGCCATATTGCCGGAAAAAGGTGTCAGCAGCCATTTCTCCTTTGATCATGCGAATCAGGCGTGTGGTTGGTTCGCCAATGTCCAGCACAGCGTCAATATTGCGCCCAAAGATTTCCAGGTAGTTGCGGGCCATGTTTGCACCACCGGTCACTTCACCCAACAGCAAAAAGCGGTCTTTGCCAATTGATTCGGCAAACTCACGAATCGCACCGCAAAAGATGCGGGACGCTTCCCAAGAGATATGTTTTACGGTGTCGATGCGGAAGCCGTCACAGTCGCTGACGGCAATCCAATATTGATAAATTTTGATGATAGCAGACAACACATCAGGGTGGCCCAAATTCAAATCCTTTAGCTCAAAAAAGTCCCCGCGCCGAAATTCGTTTTCGGCATGAATGGGATTTTCCCAAACATCTGGATCCCATTTGCCAATCATACCCGCACGCGTGTACCAATCTGGGTTTTGAAATTCCTGTGGCCAGATGGCATCTTCTTCGGATTGGATGTCGTGGGTAGGTTGTCCATTTATCGCACGCCAACTGTGAAAACCGTATGGAGGGGAGTAACGATAGGGCATGGTTGATTGTGGCGAGCCGTCGAATCCCCAGTAAAACCAGTTGTTGCCGGTATGATTGTAAATGATGTCGAGTAAAACATACATGCCTTGCTCATGTGCCGCATTGACTAAATCACGCAAATCTTGACGTGTGCCGAATCGCGGATCGACATCAAGGAAATTTTGAATGGCGTAGCCGTGATACGTATCCATATCGGCACGCTGTTTCCAGATGGGGCCAATCCACAAGGTGGTGATGCCTAGATTTTGCAGGTAATCGAGCTTGGTTTGGATGCCTTTAAGTGTGCCGCCCTGGAACACTTTGCCAGAGGCCATCCAGGTAGTTTTGTCGGGGTGTTGGTGTTGGTCTGGATGAGATGAGTTGAATAACGGCCGTTCCGCCTCACCCCCATCGCTAAACCGGTCCGGTAGCAAAAAATAAAGCGCCTGATCGCGCCAATCTTCCGGGCTGGGGTGGACGGGGCCGCGTGGGATTAGATTGAGATTGGTTAGGGTGGTGGGAACCGTTGTTTCGAGTGTCGTCGGCATGGGATGCTTCTCCTTTGCCCCAAAATGAATTTTGGGTTTGCCAGATCAAACATGTTTGCAAAACTTAGACATCGAATTCGTCGATGTCTTCTTACGCCCAGAATTGATCGGTAACGGCCGTTAACCCTGTCACCAAATCCGTGATACAAGGTTGGCGATTGCCCTCAGTTTGACACCGTTGTTGAATACTTTGTGTGATGATTTCTTGAATAGGCTGCCAGTTCGCAGCAGACAAACCGGGCCAGCCAAAAGCCATTGTCGCCTGTGAATCATCAGGATGCAGCCCCCCATGAACACCTTTGTGCTCATCACCAAAATAAAATTGCTCTGCATAGTTGCTGATTAGCAGTATGTCACCACTGTAGCGACCTATTAAATTTTGCAGACGGCTGATTGGGTTCGCATAGCCAGTCTGTGGTTGTTGGCTAAACCAGTTTGCCAACGGCACAATTTTGCCGTTAGGTGCGAGAGCTTGATAGGGGGCATCCCAGTCATCTTGCTCAACATTGCGTAACAAAACACCAGATATTGCACCTTGTAAATCGATTGAATATTTACCAGTTTGGTGTGCTTCCCAAAAAGCACGGCCAACCGGCAGCACGTCTCGCTGGAAATCGGGGGGCGTTTGCCAGTTGCCAGAATGGTTGTGCAAATAAACGTGTGCTGTGCCGCCGTTGAGTGCCAGAACCGCGTTGCAATTTGGCGCTTCCCCTGGAAAATCATGTACGTCTAGACCGATTGCATCGAAAAAGCTGGCCATCTCCCGATCAAAAGGAAAGCCAAGTTTGAGCGAATGACGGTCATCGTGAATGACTTCGATTTGACCGTGATCGGAAAATAAGGCGACCAAGGTGCGGCTTTCCACGTCGGGCTGTTTTTGCTGCATCGCCTGCCACAATTCACCAATCATCGGATCGATGTGCTTGACCAGATAATCTGATTGAGCGGTTGGCCCTTTTTCGTGTGAAGTGAAGTCCAGCCCCATGAAGTAGAGGGTGATGATATGAGGCAGTCCATTTTTTCTGATGTGTTTCAGAAGTTTATTCAGAATGTGCCTGTCATAGGCTTCAGGCGTCATGCCAAACAGATTGCCACCTTTGAGAAAGCGACCCAAATTGGTAAGTGAGGGTTTGAGCCAGGTGGATGATTTATTAGCGTACATGTTGCCAGCAATAACGGCCGTTTTCCCCCTTTCAGCCATCATCTCATAAATAGTCGGAACTCGCAGCCGCTTCATTGCCAGATCATGCGTAAATACCTTCACCGCGTCATTTACTTGCAGCGTGTCGCCCACGTCAAATGCATAAAAACGCGGTTTGCCAGCGGGGGCATCCCCAAACCTATCAAAAAACTGATTGCCAGGAATACCGTGCTGATTCGGATGTGCGCCCGTAAACAGGCTGGCTTGAGCGCAAAATGTGATACTTGGTGCAGTCGATAGCGCGGAGATTTGCATGCCACGGGTCATTTCCGCACCCCCAAGCAATCGTTCAATGTTTGGCAGCAAACCTTGCTGCAGTGCGTTCGCAAACACATCAGCTCGCAGCGCATCAATATCTATCAAAAGTAAATGTTTTAGTGTAACCTCATTCATTTTCGCGTTTTTCCGCGTTACTCCGCATCTAAAATATTATCTGTTTGTTCTTGATCTGAAACCATCTCAGTTGCAATAGCGAGTAACTGTCCCGCATCAATAAAATTGTGATGCGCCGCATGTTCAGCCGCGGTTGCTGAATCTGCCGCGAGGATCATGTCAATGCCTAACGGCTGTAGCGATTCAGCAATATCCAGCACTTCCTGGTCGCGCTTGTCTGGTGTGACATCTCGGATGTAAATGGCCTTAATGCGGTTTGGATTTTGTTTGGCAATCTCAGCATAAATTTCTGGGTCTTTTTGGCCGCTGTCACCTATCAGGATGAATGGTAAATTGGGAAAGGTATCTAAAATCGTGTTGATTTGGTCTAGTTTGTGTTTGCGGTGCCCGCTGGTGAAAAGTTGGTCGGGGGTGATGCCGTAATCTTTTAGAAATAGTGGGCCTTGTGGCAAATTTTGATACTCAAAAAATTCGGTGAGCAGTGTAAACACATTCCACGGACTGCTAGAAACATAAAAAATTGGGTTAAATTGTTCGCCAATGCCTTTTTGCAGGGCCTGATAGAATGTGGCTGCGCCGGGAAACGGAAGCCGGGTACGCGCATTTTTGAGAAAGAGCAAGCGGGCAGCTTGCAGGTAGCTGGTGGCCTTGCTTTGCAAAACAGTGTCGTCGATGTCGCTGATGACGCCGAAAACGGCCGTTTCTCTCACCACCAAGATTTGTCCTGTTGCCGTCACCGGTTCTTCCATTTTTCGCGGTGCTTCTAGCAGTGAAAGCTCGACGGGCTGCCAGGGAGAGGTGGCTGTCAGAGGATGGGGCAGTGTAAAACGGAGGTCAAAGTAGCCTTCTTCGTCGGAAACGGCCGTTGCTGTCACCCCATGAAAAACGCCCTGCACGGTAGCGCCAGGAATCTCGTCACTTTCAATTTGGCGATAGGCATTGAGCAGGTTTTGCCATACAGAATCGTTGTCGGTGGCCTTCCGAATTCCTTCATTTTCTAATACACGCCCTTTAATTGTTGCCGTTTGTGCTGAACCAAATCCATGATAGGCCTGGATCATTAGCGGTTCTCCTAGCCCTAATCGTTGAGTTAAACGTTCTTTTAGTTGATCAAACCGTTCTTCAACATTTGCCGTTGTTTGGGTTAACAAGGAACGCCAATCAGCCATAAAATTCTCCTTACAAAAATTAGCGCAAAGAAAAATGCAAAGATACAAAGGAGGAAAAAGAATTAGCCTCTGTGTTCTCCGCGCTCTTAGAATATCTCTGCGGTGAATATACCCTGTCAATGTGAATGAGTCGTGAAAAATTGCAACCGCTGCTTATTATCTACTAAAAATGAAAAATATATTACACCATTTCAGTCCATGTTATGGTACTGTAGTACTGTGTTAGACAAATATCACTTGTGGCCGCAAATTTTTACTGTATTGGATAGGTCACCATGTGGAGGTATGAAATGATAACTGTATCGTTAGGATTTTTAGCTGGCCTATTATTGATTGTATTTTTATTAGGGCTACTTAGCCCATTATTTTTTCTATTATTTGTTGTTTGGCGAGCAGAACCGTAATTGTTAGCATATATTTAACCCTTTTGGGTAACCCACATGGCACAAAGAGGACGGCCGTTTTCGAAAACGGCCGTCCTCTTTGTTTTTAATTTCCCCTCCGTAAGCCATAAAGAAAGTCCAGTTGCCTATGGTTTGTTTAACGGAACGGTGAGTACTTGTGAAGTTCTAAAAGTTGTTGTGTACTTACCTTGCAGTCCGTGGGAGCAATAATGAATAAGTTAATACTGATTGTCGACGACGAACCAATGATTCGTCATTTATTGCAGTATCTTTTGAGTATGGAAGGGTTCCAGGTTGCTGAAGCCTGTGATGGCATGGAAGCATTGGATAAGGTGGAGCAGGAACGTCCTGATTTAGTTTTGCTAGATTATATGATGCCAAATTTAGATGGTTTGGCAACGTGTAAACATCTACGGAGCCAACCCGAAACAGCTAATTTGCCAATAATTATGCTTAGTGCCAACGCAATTCCGTCGGTCATCAAAGCAAGTGAACAGGCTGGAGTTAATCGCTTTTTGGATAAGTCTGGCAATATTTCACACATTTTGACAGAGCACATTAATGATGTGTTGGGTAACCAACTTTATCATTAATATACATATTTAAACGATATTCTTAAACGTCCTAGAGATCCCAAAATCAATGATCGATCATTTGATTTTGACCTTTGGGACGTTTTTTAGTTAATAGGCACGTCTACGATACTTTTAAAATGCTATAAATACGTGTACGGTGAAGCCAGGCATAAGGCAGGAAATGCACGCCACCCAATCCCGCCATAACGACCGGGATTTGCCCAGGGTTTACGTTGTAAACAACGATGAGAAAAGGTATGGCTAATGCTTGAGAGATCGCCATTTGCGCTGATAAATTTTGTAGGGGATTGTGTGCAGACATGCGTCCGGTTCGCATCCTACGCTCAAGCCAAAGGGCGATTGGGAGTGCAACTCCTCCCTGAAACATTGCGATTAATGCTGAGGTTTCATGCGGTAGAAAAAAAGCCAATATTCCTGTAATAATAAATGTAGTTCCATAACAAATTAGAAACGGTGCACCGCCAGCAGAACTAACGCTGACTTCATCTCGCGCGTGTGTAAAATCATTGAATGTATGATTCATGTTGTTCTCCAACCAATTAGAATTATTCATAACAACCTACTATTATGACACATTGGTCGCTAAAATTCATTGAATTGTACACATACTGAGCAAGAGAATTATTTAACGAGAGCGACTGAGGGACACACCCATTATCAATCCTACAATTATCGAAACTAAGGAAATAATAATTACGGTGGACACACTAACTGTAATCATAACGATACTCCTTACGCAAATTAAATTTTTGAGGACAACATTGACTGTTTCGGTGTGTAGCATACCGAAAGGAGTTCTTTTTTGCATCGGCAATAAGATTGAATGGGGGGATGATTTTTACTTCATCCTAAAGTTGGGGACGAAGGGATAGCGGCTGGATTTCTTTTGGCAACTTCTGTCAACAGTAAACTAAACTGTTCGACATTAAATTCCCCTTTTGTGAAAAAATGATGGGCACCAGCAGATAAGGCAAAGGCTTGTTGTTCAGCTTGCTCTTCCACAGAAGTGATTGCCACCAAAATGTGGGACAGTTTTGGATGGCTGGTGACTTGTTCACAAAAAGCAAGTGTTTTGTAATCGGATGAATATTTTCCTTGCAGAGCGGCTATTGGTTGCCAAGGGTCGCGGGGCATATGTAAATCGAGGAGGATCAGGTGTGGTTTCCACCGAGCTAGCTCCTGAACGGCAGCGCCGACTCTGGCCGCGTGGCGAACTTTGCAGTTAAACAATGTGCTGAATTGGCGAATGGTTTCTGCCCAAATAGACATATCGTCTACGACGAGAATACGCCAGGGTGTTCCTTCAGGATTGTCTGGGATAGTGGGGATGGGAGGGGGAGTAACGGCCGTTTCTTTGACTACCGGCGTTTCAACTTGTGCAATTTCATGAACAGGTGTTGCGGGTGCGATTGCTTCAGCAGATGGTTCGTCAAGGTGTACCGCAGATCGTCGCCACCAATAGGCTAACAGCCCGGTGACAACAATTCCTCCAACTATAATTAACCAAATCCAAAAATTCTCCATCTTGCCCACCATTATACTGGCATCAACCGCTAATGAGAGTAGGAAATAAGCTACATCCAAAGGATGATTTATACATCCCCCTCAAAAAATAGGAAATCAGTTTCAGAACCACCAAAATGATTTGGCTATCCTCTCTAACCGACGTATTATTTATCTAGTTAAAGGGAATCAGTAACGTATCGTGAGACATAGCGTGGAATCATTAATCACACATCTATTAACTGAATCATGGCAACCAGAGTTGATGTCAACCTGTCATGATTATTTGGAACGTGTCGGGGATGTTATTCTAAAGTATTGGGAAACGGCCGTCTTCGTCGCCTACGAACTTATCCCTGAAACAGGAGGGGTTCCCCGCAACCCGCCAATTTGTCTCGGCAACCTGCACCACCCACAAGAATCTCTGCAAATACTTTCCAACGTATCGCATACCGGTATCATAACTGATTTTATTCGACATGGAGAATTAGTTAGCGAACAAGATGCATCTTCCTGGTGCGGATTGTCGTCTCCCAAACCCGACCAAACAGATTACGGTCAATTTCTAAAAAAAGAGAATGTTTCAGCATTTCTGTTTTTGCCACTTCAATGGCAGCAGAAACGGTTGGGATGTATTTTCCTCAATTTTCGAGATGCTGAACTACTCAACGATTCTCTGCAAAAAGAAGTAGAAGCGTGTACGGCCGTTTTATCAATGCAATTAGCACACGTAACTCAGCGATCCAACACACCCCAATCGCACAGAAAACAAATGGCTGTAGCGCATACTTATTATGGGGGAGCCGTGGCGATGTTTAAAGGCCAGATGGATGCCCTGCAAACAGAAATAGAAACATCATTGGGCAGTCCACTTTCACAAACATTGCAGGAACAGTTGACCACTGTAAAACAAACTGTTTTTGAGGTGATGCGTAATTTAGTAATTGATGTATCAGGAGATGTGTTGGTTGATTTAGGAACAATGTCGCTTTCCAAAGCCTTAAACACAACGGCAGCAGCATTACAACGCGCCTGGCCTGTCGAGCAAAAAGTTACTATCGATATTCCACCGATACCTACGTCGATTGAAAAGCAACCGATGCCCATGCGCCAGCTTTTATATGCATTTGTGCTGGAACTGCTGGGTAATTCCATCAAACACGGTGGCCCCGCACCTTATATCAATGTCGATATCAACTGGGATGAGAATGAGGTTGTCGTTCAGGTAATCGACCACGGATATGGTTTTGATCGAAAAAATCAGCAATTTTCCGAACATGGTTTAGGATTTTGGCAAAACTATATCATTTCTCACCTGGGTGGTGAATTCCGTGTCGCCAGTCAACTCGGTTTTGGCACTGTTGTGACAGGCAAAATCCCTATCTTGTCGTAAAGAAGCTGAAGGATCGATGCAGCATGTCTGATGATTACACCATTCAATTCAATGGGTTAGAAGTTGCCATTATAGAAAATGAACCGCAAAGCTTGCGTGGCTTGATGCATGTTTTGCAACAGATGGGTTGTCAGATTGTGTGGACTGCACGCAATGATGAAGAGGCCTTAGCGGCGTCAGCCTTGCATTTACCAGCCGTTGTTTTTTCAGACCTGCGATTGATGCGTGGTAGTGATGATTTTGCACCTGGATGGCAGTTGATTAAGCATTTGTATCAACAAGGGTCTGGCAGGCGGTTTGCAGTAATCATCTATTCTAGTACGCCGATGACAGATGAAATTGTGTTAGAGGCGATTCGGATGGGTTGTTCCTACATTGTGAAAGAAGATTTGTGGGATCATGAGCGAGATATATTGGCTTCGGCTATTTTGGCTGCTCGATCTGGTAGTGCATTGCTGTCAAATGAAGTTGCTGGTGGATTAGAAATGATTGTGAATCGGATGCAGGGTGTGACCTTATTGTCTGATAAGGAAATCATGATTTTGAAACTGGTGGCGGATGGTTTATCAAATAAGGAGATTGCCAAACGACAATTTGTCGCTATTTCCACGGTGAAAACGCACGTTAGCAATATTTTGGCGAAGCTGCAGGTGGATAATCGGGGAAAGGCTGCTGAATGGTTTCGACAGCAGCACGGCTAATCTTCTACAAATTCAATGGTAGTAAAGGCGTAGAGTTTTGCAGACTGGGGCCAGACGTCGCTGGGGAGGTTGGCTTTGTGGCAAACAGCCGTTAAAAATTCCTTTCTATCCCAATTTCGATTCGCCGCCACTTGTGGCAATAACAATCCTCGCTGCACCCCATTCGTAATCAGCAACCCGTGCTTTCCAACTTCAATATTTTCTATTTGCTTGACTAGAATCAACGGGGAGAGCAGCGATATTTCAAAGTGGATGTGATTGAACTCGACAATGGTTAACGGGGAAAAGCGGGGGTCGTTCGTGGCTGCCTCAACGGCCGTTTCTGCAATTGCTTGATACAGCGGTAAGTCAGATTGAATGTGACCGACGCACCCCCGTAAATGTCCGTGAGGCCAATGAGGTGGCGGGTCCCGCCCATCTTGCAGCCAAAGTGTGACAAAAATGCCAACTTGTTGCCATAGGTCGGGGTCTTCAGGTGGGGGTGGGGTAAACGGCCGTTC
>QQUD01000139.1 GCA_008501785.1 Chloroflexota bacterium | reverse complement strand
AGGTGCATATATTTGCGGCGACGAGACGGCTTTGATTAAGTCGTTGGAAGGTGAGCGGGGTCAACCCTGGTCGAAACCGCCGTTCCCAGCGATTGAAGGGCTGTACAGTAAACCGACAGTCGTAAACAACACTGAGACATTGGCGAATGTGCCGCCAATTTTGATGAATGGCGCAGATTGGTACCGAACGATGGGTACAGAACAGAGCACTGGTCCAAAGATTATGTGTCTTAGTGGGCATATTAAAAATCCTGGCAATTATGAAATCATCATGGGTGATATGACGTACCGTGATCTTCTGTTTGGTGAAGATTATGGTGGCGGTATTCTTGGTGATAAAGAATTGAAGGCGATTTTGCCGGTGGGTGGCTCTGGCCCGATGATTACGCCGGAAGCTTTGGATGCGCCGATTACCTATGAAGGATTGAAGCCGTTTGGATCAGACATGGGGTCTGGTTCGGTTGTGATTTTGGACGAGACAGTTGATGTTGTATGGGCTGCTCGCAAAATGGCGAAATTCTTTGAGCATGAATCGTGTGGCAAATGTACCCCTTGTCGTGAAGGTACGTTCTGGATGTACCATTTATTGGAACGTATTGAAGCGGGGAACGGCAGCGAAGAAGATGTAAAAACGCTGGTAAGTGTGGCGGAGCAAATCAAAGGTAAGACGCTTTGTGCGTTGGGTGAGTTCGCTGTCAGTCCGGTTGTCGGTACGTTTAAACATTTTGCGAATGAGTACCAGTTGAAAGTAACTGGAAAATAATTTAATGATTTGCGGCTGGAGAATACGGCCGTTTTTTCTTTTCTAATCTGTCAAAGTATGAAATCATCGCGCAAGTGCGCGTGGGAAGAGGATCAGCATGAGTGATCTGGTAAATATTACCATCGACGGAACCGAATTAAGTGTACCCAAAGGGACACTCGTCGTTGATGCTGCAAAACGAATTGGCGTTGACATTCCTGTCTTCTGTCACCATCCAAAACTAGAGCCAGTGGGCATGTGTCGTATGTGTCTGGTGGAAATCGGACTGCCGATGCGGGACCGGGCGACTGGCGAACTTCAATTTAATGAAGACGGTACGCCAAAACTGAGTTTTCGAGGATTGCAGACAGGCTGTACCGTCGTTGTGAGCGAAGGGATGGTGGTGCGTAACTCGTCGCAGCCAGTGATTGAAGCGCGTGAATCTATTCTTGAATTTTTGTTGAGCAGTCATCCATTAGACTGCCCAATTTGTGATAAAGGTGGCGAATGTCCGCTGCAAAACCTGACCATGGCACATGGGAAGGGTACCAGCCGCATGGATTTCTCTTTGAAGATGAAGCTGGATAAAAACGTGCCTTTGGGTGATTTGATTTTCTTGGATCGTGAGCGCTGCATTCAATGTGCGCGTTGTATTCGTTTCCAAGATGAAGTTGTTGATGACCCGGTGATTCAATTCCACGAACGCGGCCGTCATACTGAAATAGTCACATACTCCGATCCAGGCTTTGACAGCTACTGGAGCGGGAACACGACTGATATTTGCCCGGTCGGCGCATTGACAACGGCCGATTTCCGTTTCGGCGCACGTCCCTGGGAGTTGGTGCCAGTGGCATCGTTGTCACCACACAGCCCTGCTGGCGCTAATTTGGTGTTCAGCACACGGCGTGAAGCAAAAACGGGTGGCCGTTCGGTGATCAAGCGCGTCATGCCACGCCAAAATGAGCAGGTGAATGAAATTTGGATTTCGGACCTGGATCGTTTCGTCCATCACTTTGCTGACTCGGAAGACCGGCTGACGAAGCCGATGATTCGCAAGAACGGCAAGCTAGTCGAAGCAAGCTGGAATGAAGCGATGGATTTGGTGGCTGGCAAGTTGCAGCAGCATGGAACGGCCGTTGCTGGACTCAGCGGCGACCGGTTGAGCAATGAAGATTTGTTTGCTTTCCAGAAATTGATTCGGAAAGTTGGTAGTCATGATATTGATTTGGCAAACGGCCGTTTAGCTGGTGGCGATGTGGTGGCTCAGGTTGGTATCAGCAGCGGCAGCAATTTGGGCGATTTAGGTGCAGGTGATGCCATTTTAGTGGTTGCATCCGACCTGCACGAAGAAGAACCAATCTGGTGGCTGCGTGTGAAGCAAGCCGCAGAACGTGGTGCGAAGCTGGTTGTACTCAATTTGCGCAAAACGCGCCTCGATGCCAAAGCAACACATGTTGTTCACTACGCACCAGGCGAAGCACTCGCGACCGTTCGTCAACTCGTTAATGCAGCCAAAGTTGAAACCAATGGGTCCAGCGATCCAATCGATAATGCCGCAGAAGCATTGATTCAATCCAACCATCTGGTTGCATTTTACGGCGCTGAAGGCTTGACTTATCAAGAAACAGACGGATTGGCCCGACTATTGGCAAATCTGCTGTTGATTAAAAATGAAGAAGCACATGCTGGCCGTGTGAATAATGGTTTGATTCCTGTGTGGCCGCACAATAACACGCAAGGCGCATGGGATATGGGCATCAATCCAGCCTTTGGCCCGGGTTACAAAGCGGTCAAAGAAGCTGGTAAAGATGCACAGGCGATTTATGCGGGTGCTGCCGATGGTGAAGTTAAAGCACTGTACGTTTTAGGGGCTGACCCAGTCGGTGATAGCATGTTGGCAGATCGTGGACAACTTGATTTCATGGTTGTGCAGGAACTGTTCCTAACTGAGACTGCTAAAATGGCCGATGTCATACTACCAGCACAAAGTTGGGCAGAGCGGGATGGCACGTTTACTAGCGGTGAACGTCGCGTGCAGCGATACTATCCTGCAATTCA
>QQUD01000918.1 GCA_008501785.1 Chloroflexota bacterium | reverse complement strand
ACGCCGCTGAAAATTTGAGCTTTTCCGGAGCATCGAAACGCTTGCATCTCACTCAACCGACAGTCAGCCACCATATTAAAACACTTGAAGGGTCGTTAGGCGGAGAGTTGTTCATTCGCTCTGGCCACAATCTCAAGCTAACTGAGACAGGCCGGTTACTGTTACCCTGGGCGCACAAGTTGGTACACCAGGCGATTCAAGTAGAGGAGATGATGGCTTCTCGCAAGGAGGAAATTGCCGGACACCTCCGAATTGCGTGCAGCACAACAGCGGGTAAGTATATCTTGCCACAACTCGCCGCCCGTTTTTGTCAACGTTATCCAGGTATTCAAGTCAGCATCCTGGCCTGCACGCCCGAACACATCATGATTCGGTTGTTGGAAGGAGAGGCTAATCTGGGTGTTGTTAGCAGCGACAATATCTGTGGGAATGGATTGGAATGCCAGGAGTTTTTCAACGATTTCATCACCTTGATTGTGCCAGCAGACCATCCTTGGTCTTTACGCCTATCCATCGATCCTGCTGACTTACTCGAAGAGCAAATCATCATGCGTGAGTCTACATCAGGCACACGCCGGGTACTGCTGACTGAGTTAGCAAAACATGATATTACCCTGGATGACCTGAATATCTTTCTTGAGTTAGGCAATGCAGAAGCGATTGTGATGACTGTTGAGGCAGGCTATGCAATCTCGTTTGTATCTTCGCTGGCAACTATTGCGGCTGAGGCAATGGGGCGTGTAACGGCCGTTTCTGTTACCGGCCTAGAACTAAGGCGAAAAGTGTACATGGTTCGCCCCGTTCTCGACACACCCCATCGCCCACAGGAGGTGTTTTGGGGATTCGTTCATGATCCAACGAATGCAGATTTATTGCGCCTCGCTCGATCTCCTTAGGTTTCGTTTGTTTTTAACCTGGTAAGATTGGTCCAATCTCTGAGATTGGACCAATCTGCAAAGTCCAAGGGGACCTAGGCTACCCGTCGCAATTGTAACCAGCGCCAACTGCCACCAATGGTTAAACCCATCACGATACCAAGCGGCGTTCCGACTAGTCTACCCAAAAATACGCCCCAAAATTCTGGATTTGCTGGGTTTGCCGGGAAATGCATCAGTGACACCATTACGATCACCACAAATGTCGTCACAATCGCGCCACTAAATGCACCGATGATTGCATTACAAATTGAGCAACCAACCAGGTCCATTTCCTTTTTCTGCTGTATAAGCGCTTGATTGATCACGCCAACGACAAGAGCAACGACTATCCCCGACAAGATGCCTACAACTGTTCCAAAAACCAAATCTTCAATCGTGTTCTGGGATAGCCCTAGTAAGGCAAAAACACCTGCAAAAAGAGCAGCACCTAGAATAACGAAGCCGATTGCACCTAAGGGCAATGTCCTCAAATTCTTGTTCATGACGCACACCATTTCACCTTGAGTGCCAACTGGCTCCGATTAGCAGCCCGATCATGATGCCAAGTGGTATGCCAATCAATAAGCAAAGAGGCACCCCAAAAATAATTGGAATTTGTGAATTACTCACAAAACCGACCAATTGAACCATACTAATAACGATACCAGTTGTAATGAATGCACCCGTCAAAGCACCAACAAAGATATTCAGTCTGGGCCAGGAAACAACGCCAGTTGCTATCTCTTTACGTATTTGTATGTGATCAAACATACCCACGACGATAGAAATCAATATGCCTGAAACAACTCCTGAAATTGCTCCTAAAACCACATTGCTTCCAATATCTCTTGAAATACACAACAATGGAAACAGACCGGCAAATAGCAAGGCACTTGCCAAACCGTATATCGTCGCATTTTTCATGATTGCTTTCAAATCCATAGTCCTATTCCACCCCTTATCAATTGAATTGAAACGGCCGTTAACGTTCACCTCAATGCAGCCGCTCAGAATGGTCTACAATGCTGTCATTCACAACTTCCCAAACGGCCGTTTCCACATCCACAATATCCGTCAAAATTGGGCGAATCCCCATTTGTTGCATGTCATTGTAGGCACCTCGCCCCATGCCACGCGCCAAAACAACCTCACAATCGGTGATTGTCTCAAACATGCGTCGATGTTTTTCCTCTGAATGGTGTCCAAACCCTCTGCCACGGTGGTCGTGATGGTGGTCGTGGTCATGTCCTTCGCTTTGAAATTCCCGGTGACCGATTTTGGCTCGGATTTCGCTGTTAACAATACGGCCGTTTTCCACCGTCAAAACAGCATATTTTGTTGCTCGCCCAAAATGAGCACTGATTACTTGCCCGTCGTCCGTTACTGCCGCAATTTTCATCTATGTTTCCATTCCCGGTTGTGGCCTGGGATTCAACCAGGCCGCAACCAGACCAATATTTCTGTAGCGTTGTTCCTGAATAAAAGAATTAAGAATTTTGGACGCAGATGACGCGGATAAACGCAGATTTTTTATTCTTAATCAGCGTTTATCATGAAAATCTGCGTCCTATTATTCTTTCTCCGATAGATTCCTAGAACACAAAAGAAAGACCTGCACCCTGGGCATCTAGCAGGAAGGAAGGTGCATTCAGAATTTCGACACCTTCACGCACATCTTCGACCTTAATATCTTTGTTCTCCAGCGCTAATTCACACAAAATAACGCGTCCACCTTCTGCAATAATGTCATCATAAAGCTGTACCGGATCAGGTAAGCCCTTTAGCTTCTTCGCTTGAATCTTTTCCAGCTCGCCTTTTACCAGCGCTTGCGCACCACCAGGGCAGAAAAACACCAGCACGTCATCGCCAATCGCTGCACCAGAAGCACTCATAATCAGTGTCGGCATCACATGCGGCGCGTCCGCATGATTGCAAACAACAACCATTTTTCCATTTCCATTTTCACTCATGTCTAACCTCCAAAAAATTAAATACTTTTAGGCTCAATAGGATATGCCGGGAAATAGAACGCAGATTGCTGCCATAGGCAGCTTCACAGATTTTCATGATTCCGCAGACTTTTTAATTCTTTATCTGCGTTTATCCGCGTAAATCTGCGTCCCATTTTCTTTATTTCCGTTCGATCCAGTGGAACTCTTTTTAATTGTGGCCGGTGCTAATTCGGCCGATTCCATTTCTTTTGCTTTAATTTGCACTGCTTCAAAATAGATGGCTAATGGCCGATACGCTAGATGCGACCATTTGCCAAATGGCACCTCCAAAACCAACATCGGCACCAACAACGCTAAATGAATCACATACGTGACATAGGTTGCCAGCGGCAGCCCCGCATAACGAAAAATGTGGACCAAAATGCCTGACAAAGTGACCGCAAACAGCAAGATGGGGAACATCCAGTCGCTGGTATGGGAGAAGCGATGCATCTGTCGTGCCTTTTGCACACGCCCCCAAATGGCGCGTCCGGCTCCGTACAGCAGCACAATGGTGGCGTAATATCCTAACCACCGCTGTAGATGCCAGATTGGATAGATATTGTCAGTTTGGAACCACTTCAAAAAGAACACGATGATGACAAGCATTAACACATAGCCGCTGACCAAAAACAGGTGTGTAATCCAAGACGGCCGTTCTTCTGCACAAGACGACCACTGCTTTTGCGTAGCAAAGTGATATGGTAAATGCCACAGTTCGCTCACATAAATTGACAACGGTATCTTTTTTTGTTTCCCGCGCCGCATGGTGAATGTGACCATGCGCCATGCATTGGTTAACAAAAAGAACGAGAGAAAGCCAGCCATCACCCAATCCCAAAAGTGAACAATTTCAACAGGGGCAAACGTGTTCAACTCAACTCGTTCAGTTACGATAGGGCCATGAAAGAAAACAAAGGCCAGGATTACCAACGCGCTTACCACTAAGACAGACCCAATCTCCCATACCTTTGAGGTATAAAATTTTCGGGCCAGTCCCGTCCAATCATATTGAGCCGTTAACCAGCGTCGCAGCGCCATTTGCGCTTCAGCAGGTTCGGCTCCCCGTGGGCAAGTTGCTGTGCAATCGCCACAGTAATAACAAAGCCAGGGGTCCAGGCTGTTCGTGAGCCGGTCTGTTAAACCCATCTGCACCAATCGCAGAGAATTTCGTGGAAACGGATGATCATCACTGGTCAGTGGGCACGTTGCGGTGCAAGTTCCGCAGTTGAAACACGCTTCAATATTGACGCTGCCTTTTTCGCCAAACTTTTTTAAATCTAACAGCACGTTAGGATCAATACGACTGCTCATTTCTTACCCTCCACCCGTTGGTACAAATAATATTCACCACACATGCCGGTTTCGACAACGAGGCCATATTTTTTCATCGCTGTCAGGTGCCAAAGTACTTCATGCGCCGGTATGTCGGTGATTTTGGCAATTTCAGGGATCGTTTTCGGCTCTTCTCGCGTCGGCTGGCAAATTTGGCGGCGGATTGCTTTTTGATCTTTTAGCAATGCCTGTGATCGAGTCACGGTCTCTTTGTGCTGCTCTCGCAGGCGTTTGAGGAAAATGGCTCTTTTTTTTGCGTCTTCTCTCGTGCTCATCAGGCTACCTCCAGTTGGATTGGTGCTTCGGCAACAATGGCGTCGATCATGGCTTCATACTGATTTAGCCGCCATCCCATTAAGTCAACGGCTCGGTTCGGACAAGCCCCAACGCAGACGCCACAACCAGCGCAGTTGGCCGGGGTCACGACTGCTTTTTGTGTAGAACGGCCGTTTACCTCCACCTTTCGCAGCGAAATCGCATCTTCATACTGACAAACCTCAACACATTTACCACTTCCATCACACAATTCAGGGTCCACCTGAGCCACAAATGGATCTAACTCCACCTGTCCTTGGCTCAACAAACCTGCCACCTTCGCCGCCGCAGCCCCTGCCGCCGCACAACTCTCTTGAATGTTCATCGGTCCTTGTGCGGTTCCAGCCAGAACGATGCCGGGAACGGCCGTTTCCACCGGCCGCAGCTTCGGATGCACTTCCAACAAAAACCGGTCTGTTCCCGGTGATACTTTCAGCAGCTTAAGCAGATCATCAACCGGATTTGGCATCATCCCCACCGCCAACACAACCAGGTCCACCGGCAATTCCAACTCCTCACCCCAGGTCAAATAATCCTTAACCTGGACCAGTAATGGATACTCATCGTCTGCTGGTGCAGCGGTGACTTGTGGCAGCTCATCATCGTGAAAGCGCAGGAAACGCACCCTGTTTTGTGATGCTTGTGTGTAATATGCCTCATGCCCTCGGCCATACGTGCGAATGTCTTCATAAATGTCGAAGATATTGACATCTGGAAAGCGATCCCGCAGTTCGTTAGCCGCGTGCAGCGTGGCTGTGCAGCAAACCCGTGAGCAGTAATTGTTAATCTGACCATCGGCCTGCGGCTGGTTGATGCCATCTACCTGCCGACTGCCAACACAGTGAATGAGGGCGATATTGCGGACGGAACGGCCGTTCCATTCCAATTTTTCATGCATCCCATTCAGCGCCAACAAGCGAATAAATCGAGGCAGCGTCATCACTTCTGGGAATTCGCCATAGCCATATTCGCCAGGATGCGGTTCGTAAGGCTTAAAACCTGTTGCCATCACGACGGACCCAACCGTGACGTCGAACGTTTTTGGCTTGTTCTCCAAATGCAGTGGCTGCCCGTTCAACTGAATACACCCATCGGTGTAATGTTCCCAATCAACCGCTGGTGTAGGCGGATAGCAGCCCGGATATGGACGATAAATTGCTTTGCGTGTGGTCAAATCATAGTCAAACTCATTGGGCAGTTCGACTGTGCAAGCCGCCATCGCCGCCTCAGCCATGTCATCGCTAAGTCCGCGTGACTGCTGCCGGATTGTTGCTTGAAAATCACCAACGTATCCGGTCATCTCCACCAGTTCTGCCTGCGTGTAAATCGTCACATTGGCATGATTCACCACTTGTTTGATCAGTCCATCCAGCATCTCACGCGCCGATTTTCCCGTGGGGAACACGGACTCCAATTGAGCCATGCGTCCCCCCAGGAACGGTGATTTTTCGATCAGTGTCACCTTGATGCCGCGCCGCGCAATGTCCCACGCTGCACGCAATCCGGCCACACCACCACCGATAACCAAGGCGTGTTGTTTCGCTTCCAAATGAATGGGTTCCAATGGGTCCAGGAGGCGGGCTTTGGCAATCCCAGCCATCATCAGGCGCGTCGCCTTGGCTGTCGCTTTGTCACGATCATGATGCACCCAACTGTCTTGCTCACGGATGCCTACATGATGATAAAAATAGGGATTGAGACCGGCACGCGCCACCGTGCCACGAAAAGTTTGTTCGTGCAGGGATGGGGCACAAGCCCCGATCACGACCCGGTTCACCCCTTTCTCTTTGATGTCTTGTTCGATTAACGCCTGACCAGCATCAGAACACATCGACATGTCGGTGCGTGAAACAACGACATTGGACAACTGGCCTAAATCTTTGGCCACGACTTCACAGCGAACGACATCGCCAATGTTGCCGCCACAGTGGCACGTGTAAACACCAACTCGAATTTCTTCTCGAGGCAGCTCTTTGTCAGGCATGAACTAGCTCCTTTTCATCAACTTGCCCATTTTGCAGATAAGCGGCCGTTTCCGCCGCCGCTGCCCCCGCCATCACAATGCTGTCCACAATATCCATCGGTCCGACAGCGGTCCCTGTCGCAAAAATGCCGGGGCGATTGGTGACACAGGGGCCCAGGTTGGGTGCGGGAATGTCAATAAAACCATCATCGGACGCAACGGGTACATTAAAAACTGGATGCGGATCGTATCCAGGAATCATGCCAACTGAGAGTACGACCATATCGTGCGCTTGTTCGACCACTTTGGACCCTTCATCAATCAATTCTACGCGCACAATGGGGGTCTGGTCTGCATCTTCCTGAATGCGAGCGACTTTACCTTTTACAAACTCGATACCCATAGCACGGGCATTTTGGTAGAACTGCTCATACCCCTTGCCAAAGGTGCGAATGTCCATGTAGTAGATGGTGATGTCGGCCAGAGGCAGTGCCCCAGCAAGCAGCATCGCTTGTTTGATGGCGTACATGCAGCAAATACGCGAACAGTATTCGACGCCCAATGTCTGATCACGGGAACCGGCACATTGCACATACGCGATGGATTCCGGTTCTTTGCCATCAGACGGCCGTAACACATGGCCAAACGGGCCAGTTGGTGCCAACAATCGTTCCACCGTCAATGCATCTACGACGTTACGCAGCTCGCCCGCGCCGTACTCTTTTTTGGCGTCAGTGGGCGTCAGTTCATAGCCGGTAGCTAACACGATTGCATTGGCGTCGATATGAAAGATGCTTGCCGTTTGTGTGAAATCAATGCAGCCTTCAACCGGGCAAACCTTTTCGCATTTGCCACACAGGATGCAGTTTTCGATATCAAGGACGGATTTTTGCGGAACGGCCGTTGAAAAAGGTACACCAATTGCGCGACGTGCGCCCAGATTCATGTCAAACTCGTTGGGTACGTCAATGGGGCATGCATATTCGCAGAGGCGGCAGCCGGTGCAAATATCACTATTCACATAGCGCGGTTTTTGCAAAACCTGAGCTGTATAGCCAGTTTCGCTTTCCGCAACGGCCTGCACTTCGCAATACGTAAAAAGCTGAATATTTTCGTGGTGGGCAACGGCCGACATTTTGGGTGTGGTGATGCAGCTACAGCAGTCCAGCGTCGGAAAGACTTTGCTCAAGGCAATCATCTTGCCACCAATGCTGGCTTCTTTTTCCACCAGGGCCACTTGATAACCCTGGTCGGCTAAATCCAAAGCCGCTTGCATCCCAGCGATGCCGCCGCCAACCACAAGTGAATCAACGTGTCGATTTTCTTGGATCATAACGGCTCCTTTTCACGAATACTTGCGGCTAACTCGGCCTGTACCGGTCCAATTTCACGGAGTAGATCATTCATTTGGGTGACTTCGTTGAGAAACGGCCGTACACAAACCGTGCAAATAGCCGTTAAGCGCAGCCGCCGAGGATTCAGACCTTGCTCCTTCATCTTGGGATAAACTTGGTTGATGATTTCAGCCGTGCGCTCTGCGCCCCCTTTGTAAGGACAATCTGTTCCGCTGTACATGACGAGAATGGCGTCAATTCCCTTCTGAAAGGTGCTCAAGTAAAAATCTTCTGGGAACATAGCTGGGCAGACAACCGGCAGGATATAAACATTGGGTGCGTAATCGAAATGTCCTTGCCCAACAGAGTCGGCACCGGCATACCCGCCAGATAACGTTGCCAGAATGAGAATCTTGGGGTCTTGGTTCATCATTTTCTCCCCGAGAATGCGCGTTTTTATTTTGCGCGTTTCACAAACAGTTGATCATAGCCTCCGTCGGCTGTGAGGTGTCCCAGATATTCATGGCCCACTTTTTTGCACCATTTGGGGATATTATTTTTTGTTTGTGGACTGCCGGACCAAATTTCTAGTACCTCACCCACTTTAACGCCGCCAATCCCTTTTTTGGCTTCTAGCAAGGGGCCGGGGCAAGCACTGGCACGGGCATCGATAACCTTCGCAGCTTCAATATTAGCTAGATCAATTGCACTAACAGACATCATTTACCTCCATGGGTCTAAATAATCTCAATAAAAAAACTAAATTGAGCGCTTGCGGTTTGCTTTTGCTTGGTGTGCTTGCATCAAGAGGAGGCACGATTTCGCAGGTTCGTTTTCAGCAAGTCGATAGTAAATCGTTTGCGCTTCCCGGCGTGAATCGAGGACGCCTCTCCCTTTCATCAACTGTAAATGCTGAGATGTGTTTTGCAGGGAAATGCCAACAGCCGAGGCAATCTCACTGACTGACTTTTCTCGTTCTGCCAACGTCCACAAAATCATCACTCGTCGAGGATTGGCAAAAACACTGCAAATCGCAGCTTGACATTCTGCCAATACTCTAAGCTCAGCATCCATGCTTTGCTCCGCAGCTATTCTTCAATTTAAGCAATTACATATTTTCTTAATTACGAATTATCTTTAATATAAGCTGGGGTTTCGGCTGAAAGTAGTGTCATTTATCACGGGGAGCATTGCACTTTTCGATTGAGGTCTATAGATAACCTCAATTCAGGTCAAATTAGTCAAAGAGCTCATGCCCGAAATATCAAACCACCATATGTCTTACTTAGCTCCAACGGATTTTGCTTTATCCCTCAAGTGCCCCCAACAACATGGGCAATAGCTGCTTTTTGCGAGAAACAACCCCTTCAGCGCTGCGGGTGCCGTCAGGACGGCGGGGGTATGGTAAGTCCTCGAGGGCTGGAATCTCGTCGGAGAGAAGGAGATAGCTATCACTGCGCACCACATCGGTAATCATGAGCACCATGAAATTAAGTCCCTTGCTGTCTCGCAGCTCAATCATGGCTTGTTTTAGATCGGGTAAATATTCTTGAATCTGACTGCGATTAACAACCTCAACTTGAGAGACGCCAAAGTTGATGCCAGCCACATCGTAGAGCTTGAAATCGGCCGTAATAATTTCTTTGGGCGCACGAGATGCCAAACCTGCGCCAGCGGATATTACTTTTTCGCCAAATGTTTTAAATGATTCGCCGTCTAAGGGTGCGCCACGCATAAATGACCAGCGGCCAAGCCGTTCGGCAGCTTTATGATCACGGGGGGTTGTGGTGGGAGATGTGAGCATGAGGGTGTCGGAAATGAGTCCAGCCAGGAGCAATCCCGCGAGCGCTGGTGGAGCACTGAGTCCGGCTTCGCTGATGCGTTCGGAAACCAGGGTGCAAGTGCTGCCAACCACATCAACTGTGAAACGAATTGGCGTACGGGTTGTCGAATTGGCGAGCCGGTGGTGATCGAGGATTTCATACAGGTCGGCTTCGTCGATGGAGCCAAGCGATTGGCGTGGCTCGTTGTGATCGACGAGTACGAGGCGGTAACGAGGGGGATTGAGTGCGTCCCGCTGACGGCAAATGCCTTCATAACGGCCGTTTTCATCCACAACCCAAAATTCAGTGCGCTCATCATGCAAAATTTTGGAAATGACATCCCGAATGCGCGTGTTTTTTTGGAATTTGGCAGCACCCGTATCACACGCTTCAGAACACGGCCGTTCCATAATCTCTGATAGCTGCATTTCCTCACGTCTCGGATGAACGCCAACCGATTCTTGTAAAAATCGAAACAGGCTCAAAACAGTCACTAACCCATAAGGCGTTCCATCAGGATTTAACACAGGGGCAATACCACCAGTTTTATTGGCAATTGCCCATACATCTCGTAGCGGCCGATCCGGTGTCGTGGCATCAAATCTTTGCACAATTGCTCCGAAACGCGGTGAGGCATCGGACAACAGCATGGGTGGCTCTAATTTTAAATGATTTAGCACCCAAGTTGTCTGCGGGTTGAGCTGTCCCGCCCGTGCAGGAATCACGGTTTCATCCATTTGGTCTTGCAACAGCCAAGCATACCCCATTGCGGCCGCAATTGAATCGGTATCTGGATTTACATGACCTATCACATAGAGGTTATTTTGTATTTTTTCCATTTAACTCTTTCTTGTTCGCCAACTTATGGTGAATTTGGTTCGTAAGATGGCAAAAGCTTTTAAAAACCGGGGCCAAGGTAGATGCACAACCTATCGATTCATCTTAAATCAATCAAGCCAGACAGGTTTTATACATTTTTATTAACGAATATTATCCCAAACCTGTCAGGTTTAAAAATCCTGTTTAGTGGGGAAATGCAATCGCTAACATTTTACGGATACCGTTTTCTTGCATCCATAAACGTGTGCGTGATTTCTCGTTTACACGAGGTATTTGTGCAACTGGCATTCGGAAAAGTTCAATTCGGTCGTTATGACCATGAATCTGATTCACAATTGGCATGATGCGATTTACCGAGAGACGCAATTTTTCGGCTGATTCGATAAATCCATTCAACATTTTATTGGCGACGGGCTGTCCGGTGGTAATTACAAAAACCGTCTCAGCCCGACGCAGCACCCCCATCGTTAACGGGGTCAAGTGTGAGCCAGTATCAATAACAACCTCAAATCCGGCCTGGGTAACAACATCTAGCAAATGACACAAGGCATCTGGTTTGGTTGACAGATCGTTGTCAAGGAATTTCCCTGGAGCTGGCAGCACATA